>DATFWX010000065.1:0-14302 GCA_035258845.1 Polyangia bacterium
GGCGGGTGAAGCAGGAGATGGAGCAGGCTCCGACGGGCAGCCTGCATGTGCGCACCCCCGCCGAGCCGGCGAATGTCTATCTCAATGGGCGTCTGGTTGGCGTCACGCCGCTCGATCTGCAGAGGGTGTATGGGGGCCGATATCTGATCCACCTGCGGCGCGGAACCGAGCCCAGTCGACTGCATGCGATCGAGATCCGGCCGGGCGAAAACCATGTGCGCATCGATCTGGGGTTCGAGCAGGCGCTGCGGACCGACGATCAGGTGGCGCTCGTGTTCGCGAGCGAAGCCACGCGCAGGGCCCAGTATCGGCAGTATGCGGCCGAGCTGGCGCGGTCCGTGGCCGCGTCGGAAGCCCTGGTCTATTGGATGCAATCGGGCCGCGTTCAGCTGGCCTATGTGGATGCAAATGGCAATGCCCGCTTCCTCGCGTGTGCGCGCGAGGAGGCGGCCAAGCGAGCGCTCGAGCTGCGGGAGGGGCGGGCCGGTGAGTTCGTCAAGGGTGAGGTCGAGAGGCCGCGGCGGCTCTGGACCTGGGTGGCGAGCGGGGTCGCGGTGGGGGCATTGGCCATTGGAGTGGGACTGGGCCTGTCGGCCCACTCCGATTTCGATGATCTCAATCGAAGATTCCCCACCGGTGCGGTCACGGATCCGGCGGCGCTCGAGACCCGCGATGGCGCGAGCAGCAAGCAGACTGCCGCGAACGTGCTGGTAAGCCTCGGTGCTGTGGCCGCGTTGGGGGCGGGCTTTCTGTACTGGTACGAGGGTCGCTCGGCCGAAGCTGCGCGGGCTCACCTGGCGCCGGTGGTCGCTCCTTCGTATGCGGGCGCTGAGTGGCGTCTTCGCTTTTAGGAAACCAGGGGGGCTTCGCATGGGGCGCTTGATTCTTTCGCTGGTTGTGCTGAGCACCGGCTGCCTGTTCAACGATGATTTTGACAAGTTCCACCCCGCGGGCGGTGGGGGAAGCGGCGGCAGCGGCGGAAGCGGGGGCGCGGGGGGCGCGGGGGGCGCCGGGGGCGCCGGGGGCTCTGGCGGCACCGATGGCGGTGGCTGCGGCGGCCTGGGACAGGCCTGCTGCCCGACCAGCCCGGCCTGTCAGGGCGGCGTGTGCAACTCGTCCACGGGCCATTGCGAGTCGTGCGGCGGGCTGGGCGATCTGTGCTGCCCGAGCGCGCCTGCCTGCCAGGTCGGAAGCCTGTGCGCCACCGACGGGCACTGCCGCGCGTGCGGCGGAGCCGGTCAGGCCTGCTGCCAGACCGGCAACGTGTGCGCGAGCAGCTTCCTGTCCTGCGTTTCGGCAACCCAGACCTGCCAGCCCTGCGTGGCCGAGGTGGCGGCGAACGGCTTCAATACCTGCATTAGGAAGCTCGATAGCACTCTCTGGTGCTGGGGCGACAACTTCTACGGCCAGATCGGCAACGGCACCATGGGCGGATACAGCGCCGCGCCGGTGCAGGTGCGCATGGGGGCAGGCGGTCCCCCACTGACGGGCGTAGGGGCCGTGGCAATCGCCGGAACCGCGATCTGCGCCCGAATCGGCGATCGGGCGTGGTGCTGGGGTGACAATGCGAACGGCGAACTCGGGCAAGGAACCACAGGCGGAGGAAGTAGCACTCCGCAGGCCGTGCAAACCTCGACGGGTGGACCGCTCGTGGGTGTTACGCAAATCATCGGAGGAAGCCGTCACCTTTGCGCACGACTGACGATCGGGATGGTGTGCTGGGGCTACAACGCTTTCGGACAGCTTGGCAATGGAAGCATTGGCAGCGGCACCGACAGAAGCTATCCCACCAACATGCAGGGGCTCGGGTCTTCGAACGAGATGGCAGCGCATAGCGTCGAAACCTGCGCGCGTTATGGCACAGGAGTTTGGTGCGCAGGGGACAACCGCAAGGGCCAGATTGGCAACGGAACCGTGACGACGACCAACCCGCCGGGAATCCCCATGCTGACGCAAGTACTTTCGGGGCCCGGCACTGCATTCGCAGGCGCTCAACAGATTGCGGTCGGCTCTGAGTTTGCGTGCGCGCGCACCGCAGACCGCATCTTCTGTTGGGGTGGAAACCTGCTGGGCGAACTCGCAAATGGAACCGCCGACTCGCCTTATCCCATCCCCGTGCTTGCCTCGGGTGGAAGCCCATTCACCGGCGTCACTGGCATCGCGGCCGGTGACTACCACATCTGCGCGCTCGTCGGCGCTGACCCCTATTGCTGGGGGCAAAACACGGATGGCGAGGTGGGTAACGGGATGGCTGGCATGTCGCCGATCCGGTCGCCAACGCGCGTCCTGACGCAGGCCGGGCCACCGCTTACGAATGTCATGCAACTCGCTATCGGCGACGTCCACACGTGCGTGCTGCAGGCTGACGGGACCGTGCAGTGCTGGGGCTACAACACCGACGGGGAGCTGGGCGACGAGACCACCAACCTGCGGCCCTACCCGGCCCCGGTTCACCTGACCTGCCCCTGAGCCGGCGTGTCAACTGCGCTTGACCTGCCTGCGCGCTCCCGTTATTCTCCGCCCGCTTAGCTTACGGAGGGCTCGACCATGCGCCGGATCCCGCTTTGCGTTCTGTCGCTCGCGCTCGCGATTGGAAGCTGCGGCGACGACACCACCAAGCCTCAGAAGTGCACGGTGGATGCGCGCCGCTGCACGGCTACGGGCGACGTTGCCGTATGCCAGACCGACGGCACCGAGATGACGATCTCGTGCCAGAACGGTGTGTGCACCAGCGGCTCCTGTCACTCCCACCTGCTCGACCCCAAGCCGGCCTGCCAGGGGCCTGACCCCAGCTACAACGCGTCCGGCGACACCAGCTACATCGTCAAGAGCCTGAGCATCGCCGGGGTCGACGACGGATTCGATTTCACCGGCGATGGCCGGCCCGACAACATGCTGGCCGCCGTGGGCGCGCTCGCCAACGGGTCCGTGCGCGACTCCTTCACCAAGGGGGACATCATCCTTCCGGTCGAGTTTGCGCCGCTGGCCAGCCTGAGCCAGCAGGCCTGCGTCAAGTTCGCGTTCTACGTGGGCAACTTCCCGGCCGACCAGGATGGCGACGGCGCCGCTGCGGGCAAGTCGGGCTTCGGCAAGGGCAAGGGCGGCAACGACTGCAATGACCACAATCCCAACGTGGGGCCGGGGCACGCCGAGATCCCCGGCAACCGGATCGACGACGACTGCGACGGTCTGGCCGACGAGACCGACAATCCGGGCGGACCGGACGCGGGCCCGGACATCCCATCGACCGACAGGATGGACATGGACGGCGATCGATTCTCTCCCGCCACCGGCGATTGCAACGATTACGACCCGAACATCTATCCGGGCGCGCCCGAGATCTGCGGCGATGGAATCGACAACAACTGCGACGGCGTCGCCGACGAGGGCTGCGATCCCTACGACGGCACCGGCAACGAGGTCGTGCAGGTGCAGGCCACCTCGCTCATGCCCGACCTCAAGACCCCCAAGGTCATCTTCGGCAACGGGCTCATCTCCAATAGCGCCATCGGAGGCATCAGTCCGCCGGTGCTCGAGGCCGGCCCCTCGGAGTGGAGCCTGCAGCTCCCGCTTTCGCGCGGTCTCATGGTCAACTTCCACATCACGGGCGCGCACATCCGCGGCCACATCGACATGGATTCGATGGGTCGGATGACCATCACCGACGGCATCCTGGGCGGCGTGCTGGATGCGCAGACGCTGGCCACTATCACCGGCCTCAATGTCAGCGAGGCCAACATCCATCCCGAGCAGTCGCTGCTCGACGTGGTGTTCACGGGCACGCTGGGCAGCCTGCTCGGCCTGCGCACCGATCGCATGGGCCACCTTCTGCCCGACATCGACGTCGATGGCGACGGGTTCGAGACCTTCTGGGATTCCAAGGCCGGCGAGGCCATCCCAAAGGTCGACACCTGCCAGGACGGCGACGGCACCATCATCACCAATTCCATGGTGCCGAGCGGCAAGTGCTGGGAGGCGGTGGACTCGCACGGCAAGCTGCGCTTCGTCGACGGCCTCTCGACCGCGATCAAGTTCTCCATCGTCCCGGTCAAGCTGGCGCCCACACCCCGGTAGTCGCCTCCATGTGGGCCAAAGGCATCCGAATGAGGCAACCTTGGGGAGGCGACCCGAGCGCGAAGCGCGAGGCGGCGGCCCATGCCGCCGTGGCAGGGGGTGAAGCGTGTAGCGCCGCAGGTCGATCTACAGGCGCGCCTGGAGCCGAGTGCAGCGAGGCGACTTGCGCGCACATCATGAGGCGCTGCACGCGAGGGGGCGGCACGCCCCCTATGTAGAGGAGATATGGCCAAAGAGGTCTGCGCGCACATCACCGGCACCGTCTGGAAGATCGAGAAAAACGTGGGCGACTCGGTGAAAGAGGGCGAGACGGTCGTCATCCTGGAGTCGATGAAGATGGAGATGCCGGTGGAGGCGCCCGCGGGCGGCGTGGTGCGCGAGATCCGGGTTCAGGAAGGCCAGGCGGTCGACGAAGGCGCAGTGCTGGCCGTGCTCGAGTAGCAGGATCCGCGCGCGCGTGCCGACATGCTGCTGCTCGCGCTCCTTTTGCACCAGGTCACGGCGCCCAACCAGAACAACCGGTACCTCAAGCTCACCTGCATGGAAGGCCAGCTCCGGCTGGCTTACACCATCCTTTTCGGCGACCTGCCGGCCGAGGCCGAGCGCCGCCGCATGGACGCCGACGGCGACGGTCGCCTCAGCGACGCCGAGGCAGCCGCCTACGGCCAGGCGCTCGCGCGCGCGGTCGAGGCGCGCCTCTCGCTCGAGGTCGACGGCCGGAGCGTGCCCGTGCGCTTTACGAGCCCCGAGGTCGGGCTGGGCAGCGAGCGCGGGGTGCATCCGGTCCCGTTCTCCGTCGATCTGGTGGTGCTGATTCCGGCGCCGGGCCGCCAGCACACGGTCTTTCTCGACGACCGCTTCACGCCCCCCCGCGAGGGCGAGACCGATTTCGTGCTCGAGGAGGCGCCGGGCGCGCGCATTACCGCGAGCTTCCGCGGCCGTGCCGGCGAGGGCCTGCACGGGCTCAAGTGGACCTGGCCGGGCCCGCGCGCCTCCGACCTCGAGGACCGGTCGGTCACGTTCCGCTACCAGACGCCCAATGCGCCGGCGGCCAGGGGCGCGCGCACATGGCTGCTCGTGCCCGCCCTCGCCGCGGCGCTGGCGCTTTCGATTCTGTCTGGGTTGCTGCTATGGCGGCGGGCTACTTCGACAGCAAGAACGGATAGTCGATCGTAACGCCGTTCTTCGAGTGTGAGAAGCTGGCGCTCTTGACCGCGCGCTCGACGCAGGTGCCGGTCGGCGTGCCCGCGAACGTGCTCTTGGCCGACGCACTCTGCACGCGGCCGCTGGGGCTGATGGTGACCGACACGAACACCGTGCCCGGCACGTTGTACTGGCCGTAGCACGCATTCACCCTCGGCTTGACGGCCGCCATGCCATGCTGGATGTCGCTGCGGCTGGGCACGTCGGGCGCGCTCGGGTCGGCCTCCTGGCGCGCGCGGGGCGCGGCCAGCGGATCCTCGCGTGGCGCCGGCGGCGGGGGCGCGCTGTGAGCGCTCGCGCCGCCCACTGCTTTCTCGAGCAGCCGGTCGAGCTCGTCGCCACCGGCCTTCTTCTCGCTCTTGGTCTTGGTGGGCGCCAGCGGCTGATCGCTCTTACCCAGCGACGGCGCCGCCAGCTCGGGCAGCGCGCCCGACGACCCGCCCCGTGCGCCATGATGGCGCCCGCTGCTCGATGCCACCTTCTTGCCCTTCTTGTCCTCCGCCGGCGCGACGTCCGCCTTCTTCTCTTCGGATGCCGCGCCGGGCGTGGGCGCTTTCTTGTCGCCGGTCAGCGAGGCCACCGGCGCTGGCGAAGGCGTGCCCGGACCGTGCGTGGCCATCGGGCTCGGCGGAGGCGCCTGCGTCACCACGGTCGGCGGCGGCCGCCGCAGGATCATGACCACCATCATGATGACTGCGACCAGAAGCACGCCGCCGCCCGCCACCAGGCCCCATACCCAATTCGGGATGCGCGTCTCGGCAACCGGCAGCAGCACGGGCGCCGCCACCGGCGAGAATGCCGATGCGCCAAAGGCCGGCAGCTCCTCGTCGGCGATGCCGGTGCCGGGCGCCGCCGCGGCCGCTGAGGCGCCCAGCGTGCTGGCCGCCATGGCGCGAATGTCGATGAGACCCGAGCCCTCGGCCTGGCTCGACGCGTGACCCGGGCGCCCCGACGACGCGCTCGCCGCTGCCGCCGTCGCGCCGCCGTCCCCTTTGGCGGTCATGGCCAGCGCCTGCAGGTTGCTCAGCGAGAACAGAACCGAGTTCTCGTTGCGCTGCCCCGTCATGGGCCGCACCTCGACGCGACCCGGACCGCCCTGCTGCTCGTGCGCGGCCGCGGCTCCAAACAGCCCGCCGCCGTCGTCGGCCGGGGCCGCCGCCGGCGACGCAAACAGGCCCCCACCACCCGACGGTCCGGCCGATCCTGAAAACAGGTCGGCGCGGGCTGGCTGCGCGGAGCCATGCGGAAACGCCGAACGATCGAGCGCGGCCGCGGGCGCGCTTGCGAACAGTCCATCGTCGGCTGCTTCGTGCTCGGAGGACGCGAACAGGTCACCCGGCTCGTTGCGCTGCGTGTGCACCCCGCCGCCGATCTCGGCGCCATATCCGTAGCCGCTCGCGGCCGCAGGCGGCGCTGCCATCAGGTCGCCGAAGTCCGAGATCGCCGACAGCTTCTGCCAATCCGAAAAGCCCTCGCGCCAGGCGTAGGTTTCGCCGTCGATCTCGCCGCGCGCGAAACGGGCCCTCACGTCGTCGGCGTTCATGGGTCCGACCTGCTCGCGATCGATCACGAGATGCCAGACCGCGCCGTCGGCGCCGGCGGCCGCAGCGGTGTCACCCGGGGCCCCGGCGTAGTCGAAGACCTTGGTCTCCTTCTCTGCGAATCCCTTGGTGGGACCCGAGGTTTCCTGCGACACCGCAGACGAGGGCACGTTCTGCGCGTGATCCGACACCGCGCCATCGCCGGTGCCTCGCACCACGATGATGTGGCTGCATTTCTTGCAGCGGATTTTGAATACCTTGCCGCGGACTTTATCGTCCGCAATGGAATATTTGGTCGCACAGTTGTCGCAGACGATCTTCATATGCCGCTCCGACGGCGCCCCTGGGGCCTGAATAGCCTCTGGAAACGTTTCATTATAGGTTTTCCCCTCCGAAAAGGCAAGCCTCGGAAAAGGCTTCGGCTTTCGGTTTTTCCAAAACTACTTACGCGTCGGCACGTGCAAGCGGCTTAACAACCCCGGAGCGCAAGGAACACAATCCCAGCCGCAAACGCGAGCAGGGTGGCGGCGGCAATCAGGTAGGGCTGGCGGAACACCTGGACTTGCCTACCGGAACGGGTTTCGGAGCACGATGGTTTCGGCCCGGCCGGGCCCCACGCTGCAAAGGATCACTGGCACCCCCACCAGCGCCTCGATGCGGCGGATGTAGGACTTTGCCCCCGATGGCAGGTCGTCGAACTCACGCACGTCGCGCGTCTCCTCGTCCCACCCATCCGCGCGCTCGTAGATCGGCTGCGCGCGCGCCAGGTCCTCGGGGTCGAGCGGGATTTCGTCGAAATCGGTGCCCCCGACCCGGTAGCCCACGCAGATCTCGAGCGGCCGAATGCCGCGCAGCACGTCGAGCTTGGTCAGGGCGAGCCCGCTCATGCCGTTGACGCGCGCCGCGAAGCGCAGCGCGGCCGCGTCGAGCCATCCGGTGCGGCGCGGGCGGCCGGTGGTGGCGCCATACTCGTCGCCGATCTTGCGGAGCCGCTCGCCGGTCGCGTCCTTTAGCTCGGTCGGGAAGGGTCCGCCCCCGACCCGGGTCGTGTAGACCTTGGTGATCCCGATGACCGCGCCAATCGTGGTGGGCCCGATGCCGACGCCCGTGCAGGCGCCGCCCGCAACCGTATTGGAAGAGGTCACGAACGGGTAGGTGCCATGATCGATGTCGAGCAAGGCGCCCTGCGCGCCCTCGAACAGGATGTTGCGTCCGGCTGCCATCTCGCGATGCACCAGGCGCGAGGCGTCGCCCACATAGCGGCGCAGGGTATCGCCGAGCGCGCCGTACTCGCGCACGATGGCGGCCGCGTCCTGGGGCTGCCCGCCCAGGCGCACGAGGTATGGGTTCAGCTCCTCGAGATTGCGGGTGACCAGAGTACGCAGCCGCTCGGGGCGCACCAGGTCGAGCATGCGCACGCCCCGGCGCGCCACCTTGCACTCGTAGGCGGGCCCGATGCCGCGCTTGGTGGTTCCGAGCGCGCCCGAGCCCTGCTCGCGCAGCGTGTCGATCTCGCGGTGATACGGCATCACGACGTGCGCGCACTCGCCGATGAGGAGGTCGCGGTCGTCGCCCAGCAGCCCGCGCGCCTTGAGCGCAGACATCTCGTCGACCAGCACCTTCGGATCGATGACCATGCCGTCGCCGAGCACGCACCTCTTGCCGGGCCGCATGACGCCGGATGGAACCAGGTGCGTGACGATCTTCTGGCCTTCCACCACCAGCGTGTGACCGGCATTCGAGCCGCCGCCGAAGCGAACCACCACATCGGCGAACTCGGTCAGAAGGTCGACCACCTTGCCCTTGCCCTCGTCGCCCCACTGGGCGCCCACGATGACCACGTTAGCCATGGCTCCTCTTTACTGCTTGAGCTCCTGGAACTCTGCCGGCGCCATTTTACTGCGCTCGCCGCTCGGGTCGAGGAAGCTGGCACCGCGCGGCGTCACCAGAAGGACGCGCGCATAGCCCCAGTGCGCCGCCTGGGCACGCAGGGCGCGCTCGGAGGCGTCGGGATTGGGGTCGCAGGCCGCCCGCTGACCCCGTCGACGCAGGCCGGCCGCGATGCGTGGCGCCAGCGGCCGCGGCCCCGCCACCAGCACGCCGCCGCGCGGCGAGGGGGCGCTCTGCTGGCCCGGCGCACCCCGCACCTCGAGCGCACCCGCCACTGCCTCGACGTCGACCGCGAACCCGGTCGCACGCGCCGAATGGCCGTAGCGGCCGCACAGGTCGTCGTAGCGGCCGCCGGTCAGGAGCGCATCGCCGCATCCGGCCGCAAAGCCGGCAAAGCGCACGCCGGTGTAATAGTCAAAACCGCGCACCTCGCCCAGATCGATCGTGATGGCGGCGCCGACATCGTGCGCCTTGAGCTCGTACAGCGCCTGCGCGAGCTCGTCCAGGGCCTGCCGCAGAAGGCCGCCCGCGAGCCGCCGGGCTTCCCGCAGGACCGCCTGTGGCTCCCCGCGCAGGCGCGGCAGCGCGCTCACGAGCTTGCGGCGCTCGGCCGGAAGGCCGGCCGCCGCGGCCAGCCGCTCGACCCGGCGCGCGTCCTTGCGCGCCAGGGCCTCCCGCAGCTCGGTCGGCAGGTTGCGCAGAGCTGCCCGCAAGAAGCCCATATGGCCCAGATCGATCGTGAGATCGTCGATGCCGGAGCCGGCGAGCGCCTCGGCGGCCAGCGCAATCACCTCCGCGTCGCCCTCGGCCTGGGGCGCGTCGAAAAGCTCCACCCCGGCCTGGGTGAGCTCGCGCTGACCGCGGGCGTGGGCGAGCCGCAGCACGCTGCCCTCGTAGCACAGGCGAGCGGGGCCGGGCGCGGCGTGGAGCCGGGTGGCATACAGGCGCGCCACTTGCGGCGTGATATCGGTCCGCAACGCCACCACCTCGCCCGAAACCGGCTCCACGAACCGGATCGCGGGCGTATCCGAGCCGCGCGCCAGCACGTCGGCGTACTCGTAGACCGGCGTGATGATGCGCCGGTAGCCCCAGCGCTCGAACGCACCCAGACAGGCCTCGGCCACCGCGCGGCGCTCGGCCGCCGCCGCGGGCAGGTAGTCGCGCACCCCGAGCGGCAGGCGGATCGCGGGACCGGGCGGCTTGGGTGCGCGCATGGCGGCTACAGCGTGACCTGCTGGGCGGCCCGCACGTGCGGGAGCCGGCGGATCTCCTGCAGCATGGCCTCCGTGAGCTCACCGTCGATGTTCCAGAGCTGCAGCGCCTCCTGGCGTGCCGGCGCCAGCCCCACCTGCATGCGCGAGACGTTGATCCCGCGCGCGCCCAGGAAGGTGCCCACCGAGCCGATCACGCCCGGCTTGTCCTCGTTGCGCAGCACCAGGATGCGGCCCTCGGGCGCGATTTCCAGCAGAAAATCGTCGATCACGACCACGCGCGGCTCGGCCCGCTCGGCGATTTGAAAGATCGTCCCCATCACGTAACGCGACCAACCGCGGCCGGAGGCGCGCAGCGCAACCGCGCTCGCGAAGTTCTCGCCGCGCGCACGCCGGGTTTCCGAGAGCCGGATGCCCCGGTCGGCGGCCAGAACCGGCGCGTTGACCTCGTTGACCGGCACGTCCAGGTGAGAGCGCAGAAGCCCCGCCAGCGCGGCCGCCACCACCGTCTTGGCGCCGGCCTCGGCCGGCTCGCCCGAAACCTCGATCGCGATCTGGTCGATGTTGCCGCCCACCAGCTGGCCGGCCAGGGCGCCCAGCTTCTCGGCCAGATCGACGTGCGGGGCCAGCCGCTCGCGCAGCTCGCGCGGGATGGCGGGCAGGTTGACGGCGTTGCGCACCTCGCCACGCAGAAAGTAGGCCACCATCTGCTCGGCCACCTCGATTGCGACTTTTTCCTGCGCCTCCTCGGTCGACGCGCCCAGGTGGGGCGTGCAGATGACCGAGTCGAGCGCGAGCAGCGGGTGGTCGGGCTGGGGGGGCTCGTCGACGAACACGTCGAGCGCCGCACCCGCCACCTGGCCCGACCCCAGCGCCTGGGCGAGCGCGGCCTCGTCGACGATGCCGCCGCGCGCCGCGTTGATGATGAGCACCCCAGGCTTGCATTTTTTGAGCGCCTGCGCGCCGATGAGGCCCCGGGTATCGGGTGTCAGCGGCGTGTGCACGCTGACGATGTCCGCACGGGCCAGCAGCCGGTCGAACGGTACCAGCTCCGCGCCCAGCTTGGCAGCCGCTTCCTCGGAGATGAAGGGATCGTAGGCGATGACCTTGAGGCGCAGCCCACGCGCGCGGTCGGCCACGATGCGGCCGATGTTGCCGAGGCCGATAAGGCCCAGGGTCTTGTCGCACAGCTCGCTGCCCTGAAATTTTTTCTTCTCCCAACGGCCCGCCTTGAGCGAGGCCGTGGCCTGTGGGATCCGGCGCGCGAGCGCCATCATGAGCGCCAGCGCGTGCTCGGCGGTCGTGACCGCGTTGCCCGAGGGCGTGTTCATGACCACCACGCCGCGGCGAGAGGCCGCCGGAACGTCGATGTTGTCGACCCCGATGCCGGCGCGCCCGATCAGCTTGAGCCGCGTGGCCGCCTCCAGAAGCTCGGCCGTCACCTTGGTCGCCGAGCGGACGGCCAGGCCGTCGTACGCGGGCAGGATGGCCTTGAGCTCGGCCGGCTTGAGCCCCACCTTGACGTCGACTGCGAGACCGGCCTCGCGCAGGATCTCCTCGGCGCGCGGCGAGAGCGGGTCGGCAATCAGGATGCGTGCGCTCACACGCCCACTCGCAAGACCTGCTCGGCCGCCCGAATGCCCGAGCCCAGCTCGAACGAGTAGCCCAGATCGGCGAGCGTCATTTCGACCCCGCTGATGGCGGTCAGGATGTCGAAGGTGCCGAAGTAGCCCAGGTGCGCAATCCGGAAGATCTTGCCCTTCAGATGATCCTGGCCGCCCGCGATCGTGATGCCGTAGCGCGTACGCAGGTGCTTGACCAGGGCGCTGCCATCGACGCCGGCGGGAACCCGCACCGCAGTCACCGACGGCGCGGGCGAGGCCGCAAAGAGCTGGCAGCCCAGGGCCGCGCACGCCTTGCGGGTGGCGTCGGCCAGCTTGAGGTGCCGCGCAAACACGTTGTCGAGCCCCTCCTCCTTGAGCATGCGCAGCGCCTCGCAAAGCCCCACCACCAGCGAGATGGCGGGCGTGAAGGCGGTTTCGCCCTTGTCCTGGCTCTTGCGCTCGCGCGCCAGGTCGAGATAGAAGCGAGGCAGGTTGGCGCGCTTGCAGGCGCCCCAGGCCTTCTCGGACACGCCGACGAAGGCCAGGCCGGGCGGCAGCATGAGCGCTTTCTGCGAGCCGGTGACCAGAACGTCGATGCCCCACTTATCCATGGGCACGTCGAACGCACCCAGCGCGCTGACCGCATCGACCACGCACAAGGTGTCGCGCGCGCGCACCAGCTCCGCGATCTCACCCACCGGATGCGCGACCCCGGTCGACGACTCGGAAGCGGTCGCGAAGACCGCCCGCACGTCGCCCTCGCGGTCGAGCAGCGCCTGGACGTCGGCCGGCCGCACGGCTTGACCCCACTCCACGTCCAGATTGATGACCTGGACCCCATGCGCGGTGCACAGGTTGCTCCAGCGCTCGCCGAACTTGCCGCCGCGAATGCAGATTGCCTTGTCGCCGCGCGAAAGGAAATTGACCACGGCGGCTTCCATGCCTGAAGTGCCGCTGCCGGCCAGGACAATCACCGGCTGCGTGGTCTGGAACACCCATTTCAGGCCCGCCAGGGCCTCCTTGAGCACCTCGGCGAAGGCGGGCGCACGGTGATACAGGACCGGTTGCGCCATGGCCAGCGCAACGCGCTCGGGAACCGGAGTCGGGCCAGCGGTCAAAAGGTACTGCTTGAGCATGGGGTCTCCTTCAAAAGCCGTTTCGTGATACCCAATGCGCCGCGGTGTGTCAATCTGTGGGGCCGAGCCCATGAGCCTGGCGCAGCTTTCGGACGTCGACTTCGGCTATCCGGGCACCGATCTATTCGAGGGGCTGTCGTGGCAGATCAACGCAGGCGATCGCATCGGTCTGGTGGGGCCCAATGGCTCGGGCAAGTCAACGCTCTTGCGGCTGCTCGCGGGCGAGCTTTCGCCCGATCGCGGCCAGCTCGTGCGCGCGCGCGGGGGCACGGTCGGATACCTCAAACAGTCGCAGGAATTCGGCGCCGGGGGCCGGCTCTTTGGCGAGCTTCTGGCGCCGTTTGCGGATCTGCTCGCGCTGCATGACGAGCTGGAGGCCGCGCACGCGCTCTTGGAGCACGATCACTCGCAGGCTGCGCTGGCGCGCTACGCCAACCTGCAGGAGCGCTACGGCGCGCGCGGCGGCTACACGCTGGAGACGCGCGTGCGCATGCTGGCCCAAGACGTCGGCTTCGCAGAAAGCGACCTGCACAGGGAGGTGGCCACGCTGTCAGGCGGCGAGCGCGGCCGGCTCGAGCTGGCCAAGGTGCTGGTGTTCGAGCCCGACCTTTTGCTCATGGACGAGCCCACCAACCACCTCGACATCGCTGAGGTCGAGCGGTTGGAGCGGTTTCTGCAAAATTACCCGGGCGCCAAGGCGTTCGTGATCGTCTCGCACGACCGCGCTTTCCTGCAGGCGGTGTGCAGCTCCATCGTCGATATCTCGGACGGCGAGCTGGACGCGTACGCCATGCGCTACGACCGCTACCTTTGCGAGCGCGAAGAGCGGCGCGCGCGCGCGCTGGCCGCCTTCCGCCGGCAGCGCGAGGAGATCGCGCGCCAGGAAGAGTTCATCCGACGCAATATTGCGGGCCAGAAAACCGGCCAGGCCAAGTCGCGGCGCAAGATGCTCGAGAAGCTGGAGCGGCTCGAGCGACCCGACGACCAGTGGGACGCGGCCGCGCGCATCGCGCTGCGCTTTTCGGCCGGCGACCACTACGGCGCCAAAGAGGCCCTCAAGGCCCAGAAGCTCACGCTCGGCTTTGCGGGCGCGCAGCCGCTGGTGCGCGATCTCGATCTCGTGATCTACCGCGGCGATCGGATCGGCATCGTGGGACCCAACGGATCGGGCAAGACCACGCTTCTGCGCGCGCTGCTGGGCCAGATCGACCCGGTTTCGGGCACCGCCAGCCGCGGGCCCGGCCTGCGCATCGGCTACTACGACCAGACGCAGCGCGATCTCGACGACGAGCACACGCTGATCGAGGAGATCCAATCGGTGCGCCCGGACCTGACGCCCGACCCGGTGCGCAATTACCTGGCGCGCCTGCGTTTCTTCGGCGACGAGGGGTTCCGCAAGGTCAAGGGCCTGTCGGGCGGTGAGCGCTCGCGGCTGGCGCTCGGCAAGATGATGCTGGTGCCGAAAAATCTGCTCGCGCTCGACGAGCCGACCAACCATCTCGACATCCCGGCTCGCGAGGTGCTGGAGGCCGCGCTGGCAGGCTACGACGGAACGCTGATCGCGGTGTCGCACGATCGCTATTTCCTGGACCGGGTGGTGAAGAAGATCCTGCTCGTGGCGGGTGGACGCGCGGAGCTGCATG
>DATFWX010000066.1:0-14639 GCA_035258845.1 Polyangia bacterium
GGCGGGTCTCGGAGTCGCGCTCCTGCTGGCCAATCGCAGACCGTCGGATTCACCGAGCCGGCAAGCGACCGCCGCGACGCCACGGCCCGAGGTGGCGGCCGGCCCGCTCTCTCTGGCCAAGCATGCAACGGTCAGCCTCGCGCAGGCTCGGGTCAGCGCGGACGAGCCGACTGAGCTTTCCTGGGATCCGGCTCGGCAGGCGGTTGTGCTGCGCGAAGGCGCCGTTTCGGTGAGCGTCGATTCGGCACCCGGCCGCCAGTTTCGCGTTCTCACGCCTCGATTCGTGGTCGAGGTCGTGGGCACGGAATTTCGCGTGGACCTGGCCGGCGTCAACGTCACGCGCGGAATCGTGTGCGTGCTGTCTCCGGAGTCCGAGGACCTCATCACGCAGCTCGGCGCCGGACAGTCGTGGTCGGTCCCGCCGGCCGCGACGCCGGAGCTTTTGCCCGCGCCTGCGCGCGGCCGATCGGCCTCCGAGTGGCTCGCACGCGCGCGGCGTCATCTGGCTGCCGGCGCGACTGCGACCGCCCAGCGCGACGTTGCCGCTGCGCTCGCTGCGCGGCCCAATCGATCAGAAACCGCCGAAGCCAGGACACTCCTGGCCGAATGCGCGCTCGTGGGCGGAGATCCCGAGCGCGCCGCCGAGCTGTACGTCGCGGTGAGCCAGCGCTACGCGGACCTCCCGGCCGGCGAGACGGCGCTCTTCGCGGCGGCCCGGATCCAAGTCAACGCCGGCCATCGCCGGGAGGCCGAGCAGCTCCTACGGTCGTATCTCGATCGCTATCCAAGCGGACGCTTCCAGCAGGAAGCCAGGGCGCGCCTGCGCGCGCTGGAGAGGAGAGAATAGCCATGATTCGCCCTGTGCGCCTTTTGGGACTGGTTTTCTGCCTCGTTGGAGCCTTCGGTTGCGGCGACGACAATGCCAACATACACACCGATGGCGGCGCTGGCAGCGGCGGGTCCAGCGGATCCGGCGGCTCCAGCGGATCCGGCGGATCAGGTGGCGCCGGCGGGTGCCCCATCTACCAGACGTTGTGCAACGGGCGCTGCATCCCCACCATCGGCGATCCCGCGAACTGCGGCGGCTGCGGCATCACGTGTAGCGGCGGGCAGGTCTGCTCGGCCGGTCGTTGCGCCTCCTCGTGCCTGACCGGGTCGACAATCTGCGCCGGCTCCTGCGTGGATACCCAGACCAGCAACGATCACTGCGGCGGCTGCAACCGGCCCTGCGCAGCCGGAACCGGGTGCGTGTTCGGCAGCTGCCTTCCGGGCGCTGGGGGCGGCCCCGGCCCGGCGCAGTGTCCGAACGGAGGCCCTCCCACCGGTGACAACGGAATGTGCAACGGTAACATGGCGCAGACCAACTTCCGCTGGTCGCTCTGCTCGTGCACGAACACCTCGTTCGCCGCCGAGCTGTTCACCGACGCCTACGACAGCACGATGGGGCCCTACATGCCGGGCGGTCTGGGCGGCGGCGTGGGGCTCAATGGCTCGTTCCTCGCCACCTCATCGGCCGACATCGGGGGCGCTTTGTGGGCGTCCACGTCGGCCGGAGTCCACACCGACACCGCGGCCAATGTGCGCCAGGAAATGCACGTGGGCGGATCGGTCTCCTCGCAGGACACGTTCGGCGTGGGCGCGAGCGCATGGGTCAACGGAAACATCATGAGCTCGGGCGCCATGCCGATCAACGGGACGCTCCACATTCCCGCCGGAGCCACCATCTCCGGAACCGTCATGGCCCAGCAGATCGTGCGCGAGCCCGTCAACGTATCGGTGCCGTGTGACTGCACGCCGTCACAGCTCGTGCCCATTGGCGCGATCGTGGCGGCGCACCGAACTGCCAATGACAACGCGACCATCAATCTCAACCCGAATGCCCTGGCCGCCGGAGGCGGACCGCAGCGGCTCGATCTGCCGTGCGGCTACTACTACCTGACCTCGATCAACACCAGCTCCTCGGTGGTCATCGTCGCTCACGGCAATACCGCGCTCTACATCGACGGCAACGTATCGTCGGGCTCCGAGTTCGCCGTCACGGTCGACCCGATCGGGCAGCTCGATGTGTTCATCGCGGGCCATTTCACTTCTCAGTCGGCCTTTAACCTGGGCTCGCCCAACTACCCGGCGCTGGTGCGCATCTATGTCGGGATGGGCCCGCTCAACATCACGGGCGGCTCCCTGGTGGGCGCGTTCATCTACAGCGCCGCCGGCCTGGTCCAGCCCGAGAGCGACCTCGAGGTCTTCGGCGGCATCTTCGCGGGCGACTTCAGCAGCACGTCTCGAACCGTCATTCACTACGACCGCGGGGTGCTCAACGCGGGCGGCCAGTGCCCACCCCCGGGCGGCGGCGGCCCGACCGGCTGCTCGAGCTGTCGCGACTGCGCAAACCAGGCCTGCGTCAACGGCTCTTGCGGTGCCTGCACGTCGAGCGCCGAGTGCTGTGCTCCCCTGGTTTGCTCAAACGGACGTTGCGTGCCCCTGGTTCCCTGAGCGATCATGAGGATCTTGAGCCCGCTCGGGAGGCGTTGAGTGCAGCCCAGCGAACCCCTCATCCGCGCGTGCGGGCTAAGCGCCCTGCTCTGCGTCTGGGCCTGTCACTTTGACGCGACCGGCCGGGCCTCGGGGACGTCGCGCGATGGAGCGGACATCGACGCCACCCCCGCCTTCGTCGACGCAGCACCAGGTCCCGATGCCACCTTGTCGGACGGCCCGGGCACAACCACCGACGCTCCCAGCTGCGGCCAGCTCAATACCGCCTGCTGTGCGGGCGACCAATGCCCGGGCTCGACCACCGACGTGCCGCTCTTCTGCGACGGCGATAGTCACACCTGCCAGCTGTGCGGGGTTTCCAACCAGCGCTGCTGCATGGGCGACACCTGCCCAGCGTCGACGGCGTCGGCGCCTTTGCTGTGCGACACCTCCCCCGATCCGCATCAATGCGTTCCCTGCGGCTTGTCCGCGCAGCGCTGTTGCGGCGGCGACATGTGCCCGGGCTCGACCACCACCGCGCCCTTGTTCTGCAACACCTCCCCGGACCCGCATCAGTGTGTCGCCTGCGGCCAATTTACGCAGGTCTGCTGTCCGGGCGGCACGTGCATCGGGGGTCTACGGTGCCATCAGAGCCGTTGCGATTGATCACCGATAGGGATCGAAGCGCTCGCTGCGTCCGCGGTTGAGCCGCGCAAGCTCGTCGGCCGAGAAAGCACTGGGGCTGGCTGCCGGCAACCGCGCGCGCACGAACACCTCGATGCGGGCGCGCGCGGCACGGCCCGATTGGAGGGCCGGATCGCACTCGGCCCACAGCTCATAGATCAGCTGGCGCCGCAGCGCCGGCGGTCGTGAGGAGTCGCTCCACAATGCCTCCAGCCGCGCCGGAAGCTGTGCCAGCGCGAGCTGCTCGTCGTGGGCGCGCGCCGCCCCCGCCATCACCGTCCGTTCCGAAAAAGTCTGCTCGAGGAAGCGTTTCTTGCCCTGGTAATCGATGCGATCGCCGTCCCCGGTGGTCGTCGGCTCGCCACCCCAGAGCCAGGACGTGCCGTGCGACGTGTCATCGATTGCGGTGTGGACTCGGTTGCGCGAGGTCTCGCGGATGTACTGCTGGCGCTCGGGCAGAGTTTCCACGCGCGGCCGCTCGTCGAGCTGGACGCGGCCGTCGGCGAGCACCTTCTTCGTGAACCGGCTGTGATCCACCGGCGGCTCGGCGGACGGGGTCGGGCCCCACAGGCCCAGGTTGGGCGCCTGCGGGATGCGCGGCCCGACCCGGCCCGCCTCGTCTCCGCCGCCGCGATCTCGAGCGGGCTGGTCCAGCGGCGCAAACGACTGGCCGCGATCGGGGGCCAGCTGTGGCAGGGTGAGTCGAAGCTCAGCGGGGCCGGGTGCCGGCTGACCGCCTGCGCGATCGGGTGCGGGCGTGGAACCCGGGGCCGGCCCGGCGCCCGCGGGCGGCGGGGCCGCCTCGCTCGCGCGCGTTCGCGATGTGCGGACACGCGTCCTCTGGCCCCGCGAGAGCGCGCTCGGTGGGGCCATCGCGCTCGGTGGGGCCGCCGCGGTCGATTCGACCACCGCGACCTCGACCGGTGCGAGCGCGGCCGGATCGGCCTTCTGCGGCGTCGGCGCCGCCCACCACAGAAGAGCGAACAGAAGCGCGTGGGCGGCCGCAGACACGGCGACATATGACGCGGCGGACCGGCCCGGGCGCGCGCCCACGCATTCCCTCTCCTCCTTGGACTGGGATCCGGCGCCGGGCGATGCCCGCTGCCCATCTTGCGACAGGAGGCCGGTGGCGAGCGCTGGCTCAGGTCAGCAGCGCGCGCAATCGGGCCGGCTGGTTGGTGATGATGGCGTCCACACCGAGCGCGATCAGCGCTGCCATCTCGCGCGGGTCGTCGACCGTCCAGGTGTGAACCAGATAGCCTTGCCGCCGCCACTCGCCCAGCGCAATGGCGTCGACCAGCTTCGACTCGGGATGAAGCGCGAGCGGACGCAGAAGCCGCGCCGGCCAGGCCCGCCGCAACGGCAGGCGCTGCTCGCTGTGAAACAGAAGCCCGATCGGCACCTCCGGCGCCAGCCGCGCAAACCGCGCCAACGCGGCCGGATTGAACGACGACACCAGCACCCGGGGCGTGGCCGCGTGCCGGTGCAGAATCGTTGCCACCGCGGCCAAAAGCCCGCGGTCGCGCAGCCCCGCCGTCTTGAGCTCGACGTTGACCAGCATGCGCGGCGCCAGCTGCGCGAGCGCCTCCTCCAGGGTCGGGATGGTCTGGCCGGCTCCCAGATCAACCTCGCGCAGGGCGTCAAGCGGCAGCGCATCCACGCGCTGGCACCGCCCCGCCAGCCGCTCGAGGTCGTCGTCGTGAAACACCACCACCTCGCCGGAGGCACAGCGCTGGACGTCCAGCTCGACGCCGTCGGCGCCCAGCTCCCGCGCCAACCGGAACGCGGCCAGCGTGTTCTCGGGGGCGTCGCGGCTGGCGCCCCGGTGCGCAATCACGCGCGGCCGACTGGGCGCACCGCGCCAGCTGGGAGCGGCCGGGCTCCCGCTCGAGGGCTGCGGGACGCTCACCGCCACAGCTCCGCGGCGCGGGCGGCCAGCGGCGCGGTGTTGACCGCGATGCGGTGCCGCCCCAGCGCGGCTGCGAACTCGTCGCGCCGTTCCTCGAGCGCAGCCGCCGCCGATTCGTAACCGTAGCGCACGATCCGGCGCCGGGCGGCGAAGTTCATCGGGTTCTCGATGAACATGTCAGCGTCGGCCTCGCGCGGCTCCAGCAGCAGAATCGAGGCGCGCGGATACTGGGCCGCGTAACGACGCAGGCCCAGGTGCAGCTTGGTCTTGGTCGACATGCGCTCGGACTGTTCCCACACCGTGACCATGCCCTTGTCGCGCAGCCGCATGGCGCCGCCGATCGCGGTGGGAAGGCCCTCGTGCTCGGGGTCGTTGCGGATGGGTACGCGCGGATTGACCGTGAGCAGCAGGTCCGCTCCGTGCGCGAGCGCGACGTCGAGATGGCCCGACTTGCCCGAGGCGCCGTCGATGTAGTCGCGGTTGCCGATGCGCATGGGCTCGAAGAAAACTGCGATCGCCGACGACGCGCAGATCGCCTTGGCGATGGGCACCTCCCGCAGTGGGCCCTGGCCGAAGATCGCGCGGTGGCCGCTGTCGAGATCGTTGGCTGTGATGTAGAGCTGGGCTTTGATCTCGTCGAACCGACGGGGCAGATGATGCCGCCGCATCAGCCGCTCCAGATACTTCTCGTAGTGATCGAGCGAGAAGATGCCGGCTGGCAGGGCGTCGGCGAGATCGGCCAGCAGCTCCTGCAGGGTGCTGCGGCCGCGCGTGGCCCGATAGGCGTGCGTGAGCGAGATCGAGAGCAGGTCGCGTGCAATGCCGACGGCCTGGCGCGGATCGATTTGAAAGATGTCGGTCCGGGTGGCGCGGTCGAGAAAGTCATCGTCCGGATCCAGCACCGCGTGGCACAGCCGCTTGGGCCTGACCCCCGACGCCACCAGCCAGGCCACCAGCGCACCCGCCGAGGTGCCCACGTAGATGTCGAACTGCGTGGAGTCGAAGTCGACGAAGAAATCGTCGAGAGCGGCCAGGACGCCGACCTCGTACATGGCGCCCGTGATGCCGCCGCCGCACAGGCACAGTGCCTTGCGTCCGCCCGGGTGAGGCTCGGTTCCGGCAACCAGCAGACCGCCCACGATACGATCGTATCACGAGCCGGCACGTACGCTTACAAGAACAGAGCGTGCAGCGCGCGCGCCAGCGGCTCCACGGCCGCGGGCCGGACCAGAAAAGTCAGGCGCAGGGGCGAGCTGTCCAGGCCCAGGATCTCGATACCCGCGCGCGCGGCCTCGGCCAGCGCGCGGGCGGTCTCGCCGGCCGGAGCCAGCCCCGTGCCCACGACCGAAACTGCGGCCACGTCCTCGTCGATGACGAGCCGGTCTCCGAAATGGGCCCGCAGCGCCTCGCGCAAGGCGACCCAGTCGGGCACATCGTCGCGCGAGAACACGGCCACCGCGCCGTCGCCGTCGTCGTCGAGGCGCCAGAGCGCCACCCGGGCCTCGCCCAGCCGCGCACCCAGCTCCACCGCCTGCGCGCGCAGCCGCAGCCGCACCAGGTTTTTGCCGCAAGCGATTCCGCACGCGCGCGCCCCGGTGCCGTCGGGTCCCACGCGGGTCCCGCCGCCGTCCGTGTGGGTCGCACGCGCCCAGATCGTGATGCCGGCCTTGCGCGCCCACTCCACCGCCTGCGCATGCAGCACCTTGGCGCCGTGCTCGGCCAGCTCCTGCATTTCGTCGAACGACAGCGCCTCCAGCCGCCGCGCTTCCGGAACCAGATGCGGGTCGGCCGTATACACGCCGTCCACGTCCGAGCAGATCTCGCAATACGAGGCGCCCAGCGCGGCCGCCAGCGCCACCGCGGTGGTGTCCGAGCCGCCGCGGCCGAGCGTCGTGATCTCGCGCTTGTACGACATGCCCTGAAACCCGGCCACGATCACGATCTTGCCCCGCTCGAGCTCGTCCTGGATGCGGACCGGCCGCACCTCGATGATGCGCGCGCCCGAGTGCCGATCGTTGGTCATGATGCCGGACTGCGAGCCGGTGAACGAGATGGCCTCCAGGCCCCGCTTCTCGATCGCCATGGCTAAAAGCGCCATCGCGATGCGCTCGCCGGTCGACAGCAGCATGTCCAGCTCGCGACGCGGCGGCGCCTCCGTGATCTGGCGCGCCAGCGCGATCAGCTCGTCGGTGGTCTTGCCCATGGCCGACACCACCACACACACCCGCTTGCCCTCGCGCGCCGTCCGCACCACTCGCTCGGCCACCCGCTCGAGCCGGGGCAGGTCGGCCACCGAGCTGCCGCCATATTTCTGAACCACGATGTCGAGCCCCATCACCTCCTTTATACGTTCCCTGGCGTCGGGAACTCAACTTGGCTAGACTCTCAGGATGCGAATTGCCTTTGCAGCCGGATGCTTGCTGCTGGGCTGCGCGACCACGCATTTGCCGGGCGCGACCGAATCCGCGCCCCCTGTGCCCTCGATCACGAGCGACGACGAGTTCGCCGACGCCCGCGCCGAGTACACGGCGCTGCCAGCGGGTGCGCGCGGTCGGGCGGCCTGGCGAAACGCGCTGCTCGCTTACCTGATCCCGCGCGTGCAAGAACAGCTGGCCCGCAAGGCGGACGATGCGGTCGACCTGTACCGAAGCGCCTGCCTGCTCTGGGACGCCGATGAGCTGGCAAAGCCGGACGCGCCCCCCGAGCTGGCGCGCCTGGGCGGCGAGATTGCGCGTCTTTACGCCATGCGGGGCGCCGAGGAGCCGGTGGTGCTGGGGCTGTCGGTGCAGGCCACGCTCGATGAAAAGAAGCGCAAGGAGTGGGAGGAGCGCCTGCGCTGGATCGACGAGTTCGAGACCGGGGCCGGCGGCCCGTCGCGCCGCTGGAGCAAGGTGATCGAGGCGCTCGAGGGGACCGTGCGCGTGTGGCCGGCGCCCATCGTGATCGACCGGCTGTCCACGCTCTATCTCGAGCGGCACCAGGCGCTCCTGCGCGCCATCCGCCGCGGCTCCAAGGGCGGCGCCACCGAGATGGTCGAGGGTCAGGAGGCTGGCTCCACACACACCGCCTACAAGCTGGCGGCCTTGTATCTGCGCATCGGCAAGCCGGAGCGCGCGCAAGACGTGCTGGGCCAGGTGGCCGACCAGCCGGGCGACGATCCGCTGCTGCGGCAGCTGATCGCGCGCGCTCTCAAGACCGACAAGGCGGGCGACCTCATCGATCTGGCCAAATACTTCATCCGCGAGGATCCAGCCGATCGCGAGGTCGCGATGCGGATCTGTGGCAACGCGGTGCTGCGCTTCCCCAAGGATCCCGATCCCAGGATCTGCGCGGCCGAGATGGCGGTGTCGACCATGGCGGCGCGGGCGCCGCTGGCCATCCGGCTGCTCGGCGACGCGGTCAAGCTGGCGCCGGCGGAGCGCCCGCCGGTCGAGATGCTGGCCAAGCTGCGCCTGCTGCGCCTGCAGTCGCGCCTGGGCGAGGAGCGTGCACGCGTCGACGCGGTGCTGCCGGAGGCGCAAGACCTGGCGCGCTTCGTCGAGGACAAGCAGAAGCAGCTCCCGGGTGGGCGGCCGCTCAGCCCGGATGCGGCCGACGTGTGGCTCGAGATCGGGCAGGGTTACTTCAACGCGGGCGCGTCCGCCGAGGCCGAGCAGTACATCAAGCGCTCGATCGATATGCGCGCGAGTTGGAAGGCCTTTCATCAAATGGGCGTTCTGCGCATGAAGCATGCCCAGTTCGACGACGCGCTGGCGCTGTACGAGCGGGCGCTGGCCGCGCCCAGCTCGCTGCGCGAGAGCGTGGACGCGCGCGCGACCGTGCTGCGCGACAAGGCGGAGGCGCTCGATCGCGCGGGCCGCAGCGCCGAGGCCAAGGCGGCCCGCGAGGCCGCGCGCGAGGCCTGGTCGCAGGTTCTGTCTCTGGTCCAGAACCCGGGCGAGGCGGCGCGTGCGCAGATCGAGCTGGGCCGTTTGCTCTACGAGCTGGGCCGGCGGCGCGACGCCATCGACGCGTTCGAAAAGGCGATCGATTTCGCACCACAGCGGCCCGAGACCTACGCCGACGTGATTGCGTTTCTGGTGCCGCGCGGGCATCTGCACGAGGCGCTCGATGCCTATCACCGCGCGCTGGGACGCGCCGACATCAGCGAATACATCAAGGTCTACTCGTCGCTGTGGGTGCTCGATCTGGCGGCCCGGCAAAAAGAGTCGCCGGATCCGCTGGCCGAGCAGTTTCTGCGCGGCGTGGAAGGGCCCAAGTGGTACGACGACCTGGCGCGCTGGGCCTCGGGCCGGCTGACCTGGCAGCAGCTGATCGGCAAGGCCGACACGCCGGGCAAGCAAGCAGAAGCGTATTTCTACCAGGCCCAGCGCCTGCTCGCGGGCGGCCGAACGGACGAGGCGCGCGAGCTGTGGCGCAAAGTCCTGGCCACCGACATGATGGCATTCTTCGAGTTCGAGATGGCCGACTACTACCTGCGCAAGGGTGCGCCCGGCAAGGCACCGCCCATCCCGCCCGCTGATCGGCCCGACAAGAAGCCGGTCGGCGACGCCATCTGATCCTTGCCCCATTCGGCTCTTAGACAATCAGTTCTCTGCGTTCTCTGCGTTCTCTGCGGTGAATTCTTCTTTGGCTGCCGTGGCGGCACGGTGGCGCGGCCGCCGGCGCCCCCGCCGAAGGGACGCTTCGCGCACGCGCTGAGCTCGCATGCGCCGCTAGGCTGTCCGAGCTGCCACGAGCCACGCCCGCCCGGCCACGAAGCCTGCGTTCGCTGCCACGCGCAAAGCTTTGAGCCGGTGGCGCTGGCGACGGCGGACCGGTTGGGAGCTTTCTGCGCGGGCTGCCACCAGCCGCGCTTCGTGCGCACGCTGCCCGCGCGCTTTTCGCATCGGTTGCACATGGACCGGGGGCGCATGGAACAGCAGGTGGGCTTTCATCCGGCGTGCGAGGACTGCCACGCGCTCGCCGCCGCCGCGCCGGCCCAACGCAGCTTCGCCACCCACGAGGCCTGCGCGCGCTGCCACGAGCAGAATGCAAGCCCGCACATGACCGACTGCGCAAGCTGCCACGATCCGGCGGGGGTGCCGGCCCCGGTCGGCCGTCGCTTCATCCGCGCCGATCTGCACTTCTCGCACGCGGCCCACGAGTTCGATCGAGTCGGACGGGCCATCCCGTGCGTGGGCTGTCACGACCACGCGGCCGACGCTCGGACGCCCGAGGCCATCGTCGCGCCCGCGATGACCCGCTGCACGCAATGCCACGAGGACAGGCGGCAGTCGCCGCAGGCGGCGCGCATGAGCCAGTGTGGCCTCTGCCACCTGCTCACGACCGAGGGCCTGGCGCCGCGCAGCCATCAGCTGGGCACGCTGGCGCCCGACGACCACACGCTGGTGTTCCGACGCGACCACGCCGACTCGGCGCGCGCGGCCGGCGCTCGCTGCGCACAGTGCCACCAGGGACTCTCGGGCAGCGTTCGCGACTCATGCCAGGAATGCCACGCGGTCATGCGGCCGCGCGACCACGGCGTCACCTGGCGCGAGCAGGATCATGGTCTGGAGGCAGCGGCTGCACGCGCCCGGTGCGTGGCCTGCCACCTGGCCGATTTTTGCGAGTCCTGCCACAGCGTGCCGCCGCGCTCGCATCTGCCGCGCGCCGAGTGGGCGATCGGCCACGGCCAGGTGGCGCGGCTCGAGCTGCGCGCCTGCTTCGCCTGCCACACCTTCGAGGGCCGCGGCAGCGCACCGGGCTGCGCGGCCTGCCACGCGCGAGGCATCCGATGAGCGCGCCGGAGCTGGTGCTGGTGCTGGCGCTGGCGCTCGGGCTGACGCCGCCGGCACCGGTGGATCTGACGGTGCATGATGTACCGTCGAGGCCGGTTGCGCCCGGGCTGGCCATGCGCAATCTGCACCCAGCGGCCAGCCGCGGCGCTGCTGCGAGCGCGAGCGCAGGCACGAGCTCGAGCGCGCCCTCGACCGGAAGCGCGCCCAACGCGGCCCCGGCGCGCGACGAGGCGTCGCCCGAGATCCACTACCGCTTCAACGTCGGCTACGGCACCGACAACGGACGCGCGACCGGTGCCGACGCTGCCACCGGGTTTCGCGGCGATCCGCAGCGCACCCTGCTGCGCACCTACCTGTTCGGCGACGCCACCTTTGGGGCCCGCGGCCTGCCCACGCCCTCGCTCAATTCTTACTTCGCGGCCGCCTATTACTACGATTTTCTCGGCGCTACCGCCGACTCGCCCTTCACCACGGTGTACGACGGCGCGGGTGACGCGCGCGCGCTTTCGATTCGCTCCGCGTATGCCGAGTACGATCCGGCCATGCGGGGCGGCCTGCCGGTGTGGGTGCGCGCGGGCCGCCAGTTCCGGCTGGGCGCGGGCACTGCCCACTTCGACGGGGCCAGCCTGGGCTACGACGATCGGCAGCTCGAGGTGTCGGGCTTCGTGGGCCGGCGGGTCGCACTGTACGTCGACGAGCGCACGGGGCCCCTCGGTGGCGGCGCGGTGCGCGTCAACTTGGGCCGGGCCCTGGGCGTGCCGCTGCGCGTGGCCGCCGAAGTGCTGACCTTCGAGGGCGACCTGTACACCGATCTGACCGTGCAGCTCGCGAGCGGCCGCCTGAGCGCGCTTGCAAGCGCACGTCTTTTCGATCAGAGCTTGTCGGACGCGTTCGTCAAGGCGCGGCTCGCTCTCACGCGCCGCACCACGATCTTCACCGACCTTTCGCAGAAGCTGGGGGTGGCGCCGGTTTACGATTACGTCTCGGGCGGCGAGGCGGGCGGCCTGAAGTTCTTCACCCTGCCCGATCTCGTGCGCTCGACGCGCGCGCGGCTGGGCGCTGCGCTCGATGCCACCAGCGAGCTCGAGATCATGGCCTACGGGGCCGCGACCGCGGTCTACGGCACGCGCGCCGATGCCGGTCCCGACCGCACCGGCTTTGACGCCAGCTCGGTCGAGCTGGGTGCGTTCTGCGACCTGCGCCCGGGCGGCGGGATGAGCCTGCTCGGGGGCTACCGCGTGCGGCGCGCCGTGCGGCCCCCGCGCGACGAGCAGCCGCGGCTCGATGATCCGCAAAGCGCCGGCGATATCTCGTACCAGGAGCTGCTCGCTGATGCGCGCTACTCGCTGGGGCCGCGCCGGCTGACCGTGACCGCGAGCGGCTTTCTGCGCTACTCCGAGATGCAGACGCCACTTGCCCACCCCTTCAGCGACGTTCGGGCCGGGCTGCGCTTCGACATCGACACCTGGGTGGAGTCGCGACTGCGACTCAAGGCAACGTATGAGGTCGCCGACCCGTCGCCGCAGCTCTCGCCCGACGTCGACACGCTGCAGAGCGTTCGCGTGATCATCGAGACCGTGTTTTAGTTCCTGATCGGTTGGCCGCTGCGTCGCGGCGTTTGGGCGGCGCGGGTGCGCGCTCGGCTCGGGGTGCTCGGCGCCGCGGGCGGAGAGGATGGGCGGTTGGGGAGCCTAGAAGCGGTAGACCGGGCGGCGCCTGCACGCGACGGGCGCGGGTACGGTGGCCGCGAAGATTCCAGACCCCGCGCCCGCGACCTCGCCTCGCCGCCCACCCGACGCCGCCCACGCCGCGACCCACACCCCTACTGCGCCCCGCTGACCGCGACCCGATAGGCGGGGCCTGAGCCGTCGCCACCCAGGACGCGAGCCTGATAGGTTCCACCGGTGTCGGTGTGCCGCGAGACCTCGGGCCCATCGCCGATGAACGACAGCCTCCCGGTCGACGAGCTCTTGTAGACGCGCAACCACGCGCCGGCCGGTCCGCCGGTCAGCGTGACATCGTAGGTCGAGCCGGCGGGGACCGAAAAAGTGAACCAGTCCTGGTCGTCGACCGACGACAACGTGCCCTGGATCGTCCCGCCCGCGCACAGTCGATTGGCCTCAAGCGCGGAGTCGTTGGGCTCCTGCTCGCGGCCGCCGGCAGCGCAGCCGCTGCTCGAGGGCGCGCACTGACCCGCCTGCGAGCAGCTGCTGCCCGCGCTACAGGTGCCGCACGAGCCGCCGCAGCCATCGCTGCCACACCATCGCTGCTCGCACGTGGGCGTGCAGCTGCTGGCAAGGTACGGGTCGAGGAAGGCCAGATCCGTGTCCACGCGCGCATCGTACCCGCCGTCGGTGCAGTCGGAGTTGCCGAAGGAAGTGGTGCCCACGATGGTCTCGGTGCCGCCCATTTCCATGAATGCGGGTCCGCCCGAGTCACCGTTGCAGGTGCCGCGCCGGCTCGTGCCGACTCCGATCAGCGCCGTCGACATCGACTGCAGCCTGGTCAGGACCTGCCGCTTGATCCCGTCGCCGGTCTGGGTTGAGCTGTCCGCGAGGCCGTAGCCGACGATCCGAACCAGCTGGCCGAGCGTCGAGTTGGCAAGCGGATGGCGGTTGAGCGAAAGCGGTCGGAGTCGCGTCGGCTGACTCAGGATCACGACGCCCTGGTCGTGTCCGGCTTCCAGATTGTGCGGGCTCCAGCGCGGGTTTGCGTGCACCTCGCGCACCGCCAGCTGCTCGCCGTCGCCTCGGCTCAGGTTGGCGCCGGTGAGCACCGAGAATCGCACGCCCAGCCCGGTTTCGGAGGCGGCGACACAGTGCGCCGCGGTCAGAACGACCGTGGGCGCGACCACCGAGCCCGTACACAGCAAGCCGCCCGGCGAGCCGGGCCGCACGCCATACACGGCGACCACGCTGGGATCTCCGCTATCGGGCTCGCCTCCGATGATGGGAAGCTCTTTCTCCTCGGGCGCAGCGGGCAGGCCATACGCGCACCCGGCAACCAAACCGATTAGACTCGTCCATTGCAGCCAGCTCATCAGCCCTGCCCTCCTTGCCTTGTCGGCGGATGCGGCGACGTAGCAAAGGCCGGGCCGAACCGAGCGCGCTCGCAAGTTGCTGCTTCAGCGAGGACGACAGGCCCGCGCACGCCTTCGAGTGCCGAGATCCGGCCGGCCGTGACGGATTTCGGCCGGCACACAGCGCTCCATCATTTTCCTGATAGGCTGCCCCTCCACCACCGCTGACCTCGGTTGGCTAGCTGCCGACAGAAAGGAACAGCCATGACTCAACAGAAGCGGGGCGTCAAAACCCGAGGCTGGATGGTTGGCGGCGTTGCGCTGATCTCGTTTATCGGTGGCGGGCTCCTGGTCGGACAGTCGGCGCCCATTCAGCTGGCTCGGGCCGGCTCCAATCGCATGTACGAGCTTCGCATCTATCACGCTGCGCGCGGCAAGCTTTCGGCCATGGAGTCACGTTTTCGCGACACCACTTCCAAGCTGCTCGCCAAACACCACTTGAACGTTGTGGGGTACTGGACCGGGGAAGATTCTCCGGGCTCCAACGATACGTTCATCTTTCTCCTGGCCCATCGCAACCTCGAGGAGGCAAAAAAGAACTGGGACGCGATGCGGACCGATCCCGAGTTCGAAAAGGTCATGAAGTCCGAGCAAGCGGAAAAGACTCTCGAGAAGGCCGACGTGATCTACATGCGCCCCACCGACTTCTCACCAATGAAGTAGCCACGAGATCACGGCGGGGGATTCACGACCCAGGCTCACGGCGGCGTCGAAT
>DATFWX010000067.1:0-25206 GCA_035258845.1 Polyangia bacterium
GTGCGAGGAGGGGGACTCGAACCCCCATGGCTGTGAACCGCTAGCACCTCAAGCTAGTGCGTCTACCAATTCCGCCATCCTCGCGCAGAGCAGCCGCGTTTTAGTGCGCGAGGGCAGCCTTGTCAAGCTTGCCTCCAGTCTCGGTGCCCGGCTGCGCGGCGCGCGGGCGCAGGGCCAGCACCGCGACCAGCGCGAGCGCGCAAGCACCCGCCACAAGAGCGATCGCGCGCGAAAGCGGCAGCCCCGCCCGCTCGCCCAGTGCCGCCACACCGGTGGGCACGAAGGCAGCCAGGAACGCGCCCGCGTGATACACGATGCCCACCGCGCGCGCACGGATGTGCGCGGGAAACATGCTGGTCAAGAGCAGCGGCACCACCCCGCACATCCCGGCGCCGAACGCGCCGCCCGCGAATGCGCCCGCGCCCAGCAGGCCCCGCCACGTGCCCACGTACGCGGGTAGCACCGCGATGGTCAGCAGCGCGGGCAGGCCAATCCCCAGCCCGACACCACGCCGGGCCGCCAGCGCCCCGCACAAGACCGCGCCCGCCAGCATGCCCAGGTTGAACAGCGACACCAGCTTTGCCACCTGCGCCGCGCTCCGGCCGAGCTGACTGACCAGCATGGTCGGGTACAGACCGGTCAGCCCGTAGTAGAGTCCGAAGCCGAGCGCCATCGCCACCGACGCCCACGCGAGCCGCGCCAGAACGGCCGGCGCCAACAGCTCGCGCGCCCGCGCTTGCACCCTGACCCCCGCCGCCCCCGCGCGTTGCCAATCCGGGCTCTCGGGAACCCAGATTCGAATCGGCAACACGAGCAGCGCCGGCGCCGCCGCCAGCACGAACATCCCGCGCCAGCCCCAGTGCGGCAGCACCACCGCCGACACCAGCGCGGCCAGAAGGTACCCGATGGCCCAGCTCCCCTGCAGGATCCCGGACGCAATGCCGCGACTTCGCGCTGGCCAGTTCTCCATGGCCAGCGTGGCGCCCGCGGTCCACTCGGCGCCCATGCCGAAGCCGAACAGCGTGCGCAGCGCGAGCACCCAGCCGAACGAGGGCGCCAGCGCAACCGAGCCATCGCACAGCGCGAACCACACCACCGAGATCATCAGCGGCAGCTTGCGGCCCCACCGATCGGCCGCCGCGCCCGCCGCCGCCCCGCCCAGCAGGCGCACCAGCAGCGTGAGCGTGATCGATCCGGCCGCCCGCGTCATGCTGACCCCGAACTCGCGCGCAATCGCCGGCATGACCAGTAGAAAAACCGTGAAGTCGAACGCATCCAGCACCCAGCCTAGCCACGCGGCCGCAAACGAGCACCACTGGCCGCCGGTCGGCTCTTTCCACCATGGCCTGTTCATGCTGCGCATGCGAACACACGGCCTCCTCGCTGTCAACGTTTATTTTTGCGATGCAGCAAAATAATAGAGGCGAGGCGATTCGGGCTACGAAACCCGGTGCAGCTTGAGCAGGTTGGTCGACTCGCCGGAGCCGACCGGCATGCCGAGCGTCACCGCCACCATCTGGCCGGGCCGCGCAAAGCCGCTGCTCTTGAGCTCCGCCTCGATGATGGCCAGCATGGGCTCGAGCCCGGGCGCGGGCGGAAGCAGGCGCGGGGTCACGCCCCAGTACAGCGCCAGCCGCCGGTAGGTCTCGGCGCGCGGCGTGATGGCAATGATCGACGAGGCCGGCCGGTACTCGCTGATCAGGCGCGCCATGCCACCCGACTCGGTGTAGACCGCAATCGCGGGCAGCCCGAGCTGTCGCGCCGCCACCACGGCCGCGTGCGCGATCGCATTGGTGGTCACCGGCAGATCCACCATCACTTCCTGATCCGCCTTGGCGCGAAAGCGCGCGCTGGCCTCGACCTCGCAAATGATGGCCGCCATGGTCTTGACCGCCAGCACCGGATAGCGCCCGCTCGCGGTCTCGCCCGACAGCATGAGCGCGTCCGAGCCGTCCAGCACCGCGTTGGCCACGTCCGACGCCTCGGCGCGCGTGGGCCGCGGCGACAGGATCATCGACTCCAGCATCTGCGTGGCCGTGATGACCACTTTGCCGCGCTGGTTGGCGGTGTCGATGGCCCGCTTTTGCACCAGCGGCACCTTCTCCGGACCCAGCTCGACGCCCAGATCACCGCGCGCGACCAGCACCCCGTCGGCGGCGTCGACGATCGCCTCCAGCTTGTCGACCGCCTCCGGCTTCTCGAGCTTGGCGATGACGGGCAGCCTGCGTTCGTCCCGCGTGGCCAGCCGGCGCGCCAGCAGCACATCCTCGGGATCGCGCACGAACGAGAGCGCGACGAAATCGGCGCCCATATCGAGCCCGAACTGGAGGTCGGCCGCGTCCTTTTCGGTCACCGCGGGCGCGCTCACGCGCACGCCCGGCAGATTGATGCCCTTGTGGTCCTTCAAGATGCCGCCCGCGATCACGCGGGTCCACACGTCGGGCCCGTCCACGCGCGACACCTCGAGCTGCAAGAGCCCGTCGTCGAGCAGGATGGCCGCGCCCGGCTTGACGTCTTCGGCCAGCCGCGCGTAAGTCGTCGACACGCCATACGGGCTCCCGACGATCTCGCGCGCCGTGATCAGAAAATCGCGTCCCGCCTCGAGCTCCGCGAACCCGCCCGAGAACGTGCCCACCCGGATCTTGGGGCCCTGCAGGTCCTGCAGGATGGCCACCGCGCGGTCGCGCTTCTTGGCTTCGGCGCGCACCAGCTCGGCGGTGCGCGCATGATCCTCGCGCGTGCCGTGCGAGAAGTTCAGGCGCGCCACGTCCATGCCCTCATCGATGAGGCGCCCGATCACAGCCGGGTCCCGCGACGCCGGGCCCAGCGTGCAAACGATCTTCGCGCGGCGCATGAAGCGGAGTATCCTAGCATTTACTTTTTGCTTGCGGCAGATAGCCTGGATGCGGTACGCAAGCCCCCTGAAGATGGACAGGCAGCTGGTTCTGGGCTCGGCGCTGGCGTTTTTCGCCGCGTGCACGGTCGAACGAGCCGCCCCCGACCTGCGCGGACAGGACGTCCGCCTCACGATTCTCCACACCGCCGACATCCACTCGCGCCTGGTGCCGTATCGCTTTGCGCCTGGGAGCATCGATCAGGCGCTGGGCCTGGATCCGACGCGCTGCCACAGCGCCACCTACTGCCCCGGCTTCGACATGACGAACCCGAGCCGGTGCGACTGTGACTTCGGCGGCATCGCGCGCATCGCTACCATCATCAAGCGTGAGCGTTCGCACGCCGCACGCTCGCTCCATCTCGACTCGGGTGATGCGTTCGAAGGTGCGCCCATCTTCAACGTGTTCGCGGGCGAGGCCGAGTTCCGCACGCTGAGCGCGCTGGGCCTGGATGCGGCCGCGTTGGGCAACCACGAGTTCGACAAGGGCGCCACCAATCTCGAGCTGCAGATGCGCAAGTGGGCCGCCTACCCGATCCTGGCCGCCAACTACAACTTCTATGATTCGAAAGATCCGAGCGCGCCCAAGCTGGGCACGCTGGTGCAGCCGTTCGTGATCTTCAACGTCGACGGGGTCAAGGTAGGCGTGATTGGAATGGGCAACATCTCGTCGCTGGAGAGCATCCTGTACGGCGGCAACACGCTGGGCGTGCAGCCCATGGACACCCGCCAGACCATTCAATATCACGTGAACGTTCTGCGCGGCCAGGTCGATGTCGTGATCGTGTTGTCGCACCTGGGGCTGGACGAAGACGAGGGCGTCGCGGCCTCGATGATCCTGCCCGACCAGAACCAGGAGGCCGCGCTCGACGGGGTCGACGTGATCCTGGGGGGGCACCTGCACATCGTTCTCAACCCGCCCAAGATCATCGAGCGCGTCGACGCCACCGGCAAGGTGACCGGACGCACCATCCTGGCCCACTCGGGTGCATTCGCAAAGTATGTGGGGCGGCTCGATCTCGTGGTCCACATGACCGAGGATCCGCAGAAGACGCGCTCGTACGTGAAGACCTTCGATTACCAGGTCTTCCCCGTCGACGGCACGGTGCCGCCCGACGCCGACGTCGAGAACATCCTGGAGCCGTATGTCATCGCCGCCAACCGCAACCTGGACCTGACCCGCGAGTTCGGCGAGATCCCGGGCCCGAGCAAAGTGGTGCGCAACGATCCGTCGGGTGGCGATTCGCAGCTGGGCAACCTGGTCACCGCATCGATGCGCTTCCGGCAGGGCGTGGAAGCCGACTTTGCGGTCACCAACAGCCTCGGGATCCGCGCCGACTTCGAGGTCGGGCCGCTCAACACCGAGCAGATGTACAACGTGTTCCCGTTCGACAACACGATCGCCACCGTGTTCCTGTCGGGCGACGAGACTCAGGAAATGTTCAACTTCGTGGCCCGCAAGACCGCCGACCGCGGCTGCCGCACGCAGGCCCAGGTATCGGGCGTCTGGTTCGATCTGGTGTGCTCGGATCCGCAGAAGGGGCCGCACGCGGAGAACATCTTCATCGGCGACCACTGCGGGCACTGCCGTCCGCCCACGGATCCGGGTTACGATCCCAATGGAACCTGCCGCTGCGCGCCTCTCAACCCGTTCGGCTCCTATAAGGTGGCGGTCAACGACTACATCGCCAACGGCGGATCGGGGTTCATCGTCCTGCAGCGCAACACGACCAAGTTCAACACCGGCATCTCGCTGCGCGACGCCATGATCGACTACATCGATACCTCGATCCCGCCCTGCCAGGCCGCCGCCTGTCAGGCGTTGTGCCCCAATAGTGGGGTTGATTCAGCGTGCTACCGCGCCTGCGAGTCCAAGGCCTGCATCGACGCTGCGGCCGAGCCACACGACGGCCGGATCAATATTGTTTTCCGATGAGAGGAGCCGCCGTCCTCCTGGTTGCGCTTTTGGCCTGCGTCGAGCAGAAGGGGCCGGTGCGCTCGGGTGCGCAGAGCATCCACCTCAACATCACGGCGCCGCAAAGCCTGGGCACGCGCGATCAGCCCCTGCAGAGCCGCAACGTCACCTTCGACGTGGACCTCATCGGCCCCGACGGCAAGGTGGTGCCGGTCGATCGTGACCTCGAGCTGTACACGTGGTTTCTGGGCACCCTGGGCCGTAACCTGGGACCGGCGCCCAGCGACCTTTCGCGCTGCCGCGGCGTGCTGCCCGCGCCCATCCACGTCACTCAGGGCTCGGCCAAAAACATTTCGGTGACGCTGCCGCTCGCGTACGGACCGGTCAATCTGTGGCTCGAGGATTGTCACGATCCGGGCGCCTCGTGGGCCGTGGGCGCGTCCGACCCGCTGTGGTTCCCGTATCCGACCATCCAGAACGTGCAGCAACCGCTCGACCTCGCAACCTTCGATTATCGGATCTTCGCCGACTCGCCGCTCGAGAACAAGCAGGTCCAGATCGACACTTCGCCGGGCGGCCAGATGGTGGTGACCTCGGTGTTCGCGCAGTTCTACACGGTCACCGACACTGGTTTGTCGAGCTTCTCGAGCCTCGACGTGTACTCGTTCTCCAAACCGCGGGTCCAGGTGGGCGACGTCATCGTCGGTCAGTCGCTGACCGGCGCCATCAGCGAGTTCGTGGGCATGACCGAGCTCAACTTCCCGCTGCAGAGGATCGACGTGGCGCACTCGCCGGCCCCGCTCCCGCCGCCGGTGCAGATGACGATCGCGGACTTCAACTACGGCGCCGACGCCGCCAAGGCGGCCCGGCTGGAGTCGCTGGAGGCGTCGGTGGTGGAGCTGCGAGACGGCTGCGTGTGCCCGGCCGATTCGTCCTACGACCAGTTCCAGGAGTGGAAGCTGGCCTTCAAGACCACGACCGGGAACTACAACTGTGGCCGCAACTATTCGATGACCATGTCGACCGCCGGCGTGGTGGTGGGCTGGGACCCGCCGCAGGCGGGCCGGCACGTCCAGGTCGCGCGCGGCGTGCTGGTCAACCTGGCCGGTCTGGCCTCCAAGACCAGCGGCAACCCGTTCAGCTTCTTCGTGCTGCATCCGCGCAACTCGTCGACGCTGCCGGCGGGCACTCCACCCGATCTGGTCGACGCGGGGGATACCTGCACACCTATGTAACGTAAAGAGGGGCTCATGATCAGAAAAGCCATTCTGGCTGCGGCGCTGGCCGGCGCCGCGGCGCTGCCGCGACCGGCCAAGGCGGGCGACTTCGTCGACACGCGCCTCAACTTCACGATCACCGACGAGAGCATCCTGGTCAAACCGAACGAGACCACGCCGTCGGTGCCCGGGCTGCGCATCGGCATGCCCAACTCGCTCGGCATTCTGTTCTTCGACAACTACGACACCCGCTTCTCGGGCTACGAGAATCTGTCGCATCTGGTGCTGTACAAGAACGTCGATCACGCGCACTGGCAGGCCGAGGGCGCGCTGGTCCTGCGCTTTCTCGAGTTCACGGACGTCAACCTGTCGACCATCGACGACGGCAGCTACATCAAGGTGACCTGGTGGGCCGATCCGAGCCGGACCTATCACGGCAACTTGAGCCTGACCGCGTTCCCCCTGAACGCCGACCGGCTCCGGCTGGGCTACAGCTACCGCATCTCCTGGGGCGGCTCGCCCGTGTTTTTCAAGTTCAACCCGGATCTGCCGCAGGGCGCGAGCGCCTTCGTGCAGAACACCAACCCGGCGCCGGGCGCGCGCCTGCAGTGGGCCCACGACCGCTTCTATGTCTGGGGCGGCGCCAAATCGTCGGTCCTGCTCAACCGCAGCGACGCGCGCCAGGAGTCGGTGTGGGCGGGCCTGTTCGGCGCCGGCGTGGACGCGACGCCCAACCTGCGCATCGAGGCCAACGGCGGCGTGTTCGACCGCGGCACCAACCAGAAACAGGACGTGCTGGGCGAGCAGGTGACGCTGTACGGCGCATCCGCACAGGTGGCCGTGCACAAGGACATGCCGGTGACGAGCTCGACCGACTATGCGCTCTACCGCAACGACCCCAGCGGCATCACCACCTTCTTCCATCCCGAGCAGTATCCGGGCGGGCTGGCGTGGCTCATCATGTCCGAGGCCACGGTGGCCGGGCAGACCCTGCAGGATCCGGACAAGCCGCAGTCGACCAAGGTCCAGGTCGCGACCGCGGGCGATCTCAACGTGCGCATCAAGTGGAACCAGACCCGGCTGCGCCTGGACGCGGCCTATCGATCGCTGGCGTTCGTGCTGCTCAACGTGCCCAGCTTCGTGCCTTACCAGGACTTCGAGTCGTCGAGCAAGACCGATCCCGATTTCTTCGGTGCCATTGGCGGCGACCGGCATTTCCCGACGCTGGGGCTGACCATGGGCGCCACCTTGGGCGTGGACCGGCCGGCCTCGTTCACGCCGCCGCCGGGCCAGCCGCTGCCGCCCGGCGTGGGCGGGGGCGGCATGGGCAGCTCGCTCAACATGGCCAACACGACCGTGGTCGTGCGCAACGAGGGTGACTTCTCGATTTTGCCGCCCAACCAGAGCCCGGTGGCGATTTTTGCGCTCAAGCTGACCGCGCGCGAGGACTTCAACGATTACTTCGCGACCATCCTGGACATCTACTATGTGCGCGACGAGAACCGCACCCAGCTGGTGTCGTCTGACCCGAATAACCCGACCGCGCTGCCCACGCGCGTGTTCGTGGAGCCCAACCAGATCGGGTTCAATCTGACGCTGCAGGCCCGCTTCTGACCGGGCCGGAGTAAGACCTCCTATTTCCCACGCAGTACGCGAGAGACCTCCTCGGTGATGATGCGGGTCAGCTCGGGGCTGGGGGAGGGTAGAGCCGTTGCAGTCGTGGTGGAGGGTGAAGCCGCAGGCGTGCTCGCGCTGCGCGGGAAGGCTTTGCGTCGCGCCTCTAGCAGCGCGGGCAGCACGGCTTTCGGCAGCTCCCTGGCACCTCCAAGCTGCCGCGCCACCAGCGCAATGCGCGCCAGATGCTCGACCTGCTCCAGGCGCAGATAGGCCTGCTCGAGGTCCTGGCCCCACGCCAGCACGCCATGGCTCGCGAGCAGGCACACGTCACAGTCGCCCAGAAAAGGCTGCAGCGCGGCGGCAGCGGCGGCCCCCGGGGCCGCAAACGGAACGGTCGGGATCGACGGGCCCAGCGACACCACGGCCTCGGCCAGGAGCGGCCGATCGAGCGCCACACCCGCGACCGCGAAGCCGGTGGCAGCGGGCGGATGCGCGTGGATGACCGCGCCCACGTCGGGCCGCGCGGTGTAAACCGCTAGGTGCAGGCCGATCTCGGAAAAGGGCTTGCCCCGGCCCTCGGTCGGGTTCCCCTCGGCGTCCACGACCAGCAGCGAATCCGGCGTGACCGCCGCCTTCGACGTGGCGGTCGGGGTGACCACGATGCGCCCAGGCCCGAGGCGCAGGGAAAGGTTGCCCTCGTGATTGGCCACCCAGCCGCGCGCATGCAGGCGATGCGCATAGTCGCAGACTGCAGCGCGAGTGCGGGCGTCAATCATGCGAGGTCGACTCGATCAATCACGCCCACGATCAGCGAGCGAATGGGCGGGCGCCGCTCGCCCTTGGGAATCCCGCCCGGCGTGCCGTGGCGGAGAAGGATCTGACCAGCGCCATTGCCCTCCTGGTTGACCAGCACGCGGTCGCCGATGCCCGCCTGCACGGTGTCGACGGCCAGAAAGCTCGCACCCGCCGGCTGACCGCGCTCGTCGAGCGGCTCCACCACCAGCAGCTTGTGACCGTCGTAGGCGGGGTGATGCACCGCGCCCACCACCGTGCCCACCACCCGGCACATCTTCACGGCCTGACCGCCTCCACGTGCTCGACGATGCCCACGATGGCCGCATCCACGGGCACGAACCAGGGCTCCAGCGCCAGCGCCGCCTCCCGCGCCGACACGCAATAAACCAGGTCTCCGGGGCCCGCCTGCACGGTATCGCAGGCCACGTGCGGCTCGCCGCTCGCGCGCTGTGCATGATCGAGCGGCTGCACGATGAGGAGCTTGATGCCTTCGAGGCCGGCGTACTTGCGCGCCGCGACCACGGTGCCGACCACCCTGCTCAAATACATTTCGAGCGCAGTCTAGCCAGGACGAGCCTGGCCGGTCAACGCCAGAGCTGCGTCTTTACGGCCCCTCGATCCCGACCACGGGCGCGCAGGTCGACACGCCGGCGCCCACGATCGTGCGGCCCGTGTTCGAAAGCGCGGTCGTCATGGTGCCGTTGCCGCGCTGTACCTTATAGACGAAGGTCGATGGGTCGATGGCGCGCTTGAGGAAGATCCAGAAGGCATCGCCCCAGAAGGCGAACGCCCACGCGTTGGGCATGCCGCTGATGGAAGCCACCGAGTACATCATGACGTCGTTGCCGGTCATCTTGTCGAGCCGCGCGATGCGCGGCGAGCCGACATCGGACGGGAAGAAGCCCCACAGCTGGGCGTCGCCGGTGCCGGTCAGCTCGGGCCAGCCCGCCGCCACCATGCCGATGCGGCTGACCGACAAGGCCGGAAACGCAACCGTGCCGAACTGCGCCGCCCCCATGTCGATGAGCGTAAAGGGGCCGCCCGTGATGAACAGCGTCTCGGCCGGCATCATGGGCTGGTTGGTCGAGAAGCCCATGCCGAACACCTGGAAGTTGTCTTGGTTGAGCTGGAAGGCGGTGGCCTGGCAGGCCGCCGTGCGCGTGTCGACCTTGAACAGCTCGCCCGAGCAATAGAGGACCCAAGCGACGCTTGCTCGATCGACGCTCATCGAGAACGGCGTCGCCGGACCGCCACCAAAAGGGCCAGTGCAGGTGCCCTGGGCCGGACAGCTCAAGCGACCGATGTCGACGAAGGTGGGTGGATTGGTCTCGGGATGAAAGCTGGAAAAGGTGTTGTTCTGGTCGACGACGTAGACCAAGCGCGAGCCCATGCCCATGCAGTCGCCGGTTCCGGGATCGATGCCGCCGCCACCGCCGCCGCCGTTGTGCGCGCCGCTGCCACCCGAGCCAGCGCCGCCGCCCGAGCCGGCACCGCCGCCCCCCGGGCCGCCCCTTCCACCCGGTCCGCAGGCAACAAGATAAGCGACCACCACGAGGCCTAATCTGCGAGTCGCCATGGGACCTCCTTCCATATGCCAGGCCGACTGCCCCTGCCGGCCAATGGCGCTCGTCTGGTCGCGTACTTTGGCGAAGACTGTGATTTTCGTCAAGTGGCTTCGACGCGGGTCGTGGAGTCGTCAGTCGCCCATCAGCTTGGAGCGCGCGGCAAAGTATTCTTCCGATAGCGCGAAGGTGAGCAAGTCGCGCAGCGGATCGGAGCGCTTGACCAGGGCGGCCAGCTCCTCGGGCGGCGGCTCCTCGGGCAGATCGGGCTCGTTCTCGCGCACCAGGATGCGGACGGTCGAGCGCAGCTCGCCGCACATCAGCAGGCCGACCCGGGTCGCGGACAGCCGGACCGCGTTGCGCCAATCGGCGCTCGAGAAGCTGGCAGCCTGTTGGCGCTGGAACAGCTCGGCCAGGCGCTTGGATGCGGTGTACGGCAGGAGCTTCTTGAGCTTTTGCGCCAGCTCGCCGGCATCGCCGGGCTCGGACCGGCGGCGCGAGTGACGCGGATGATAGGCCCTGAGCACGGCTGCAAACAGCAGCGTGAACTCCTTCGGATCGGCGGTCGCGGCCAGGATGTACTCGGGCCGCGCCAGCTCGAGCGCGCGTCCGAGCAGAAAGCGCAGCTCGGCCAGCGGCATGTCCTCGGCGATGCGAGGTCCGATGAGAACACCGGTCGGCGGATGCGACAGCACCGCGATGCCATCGAGCCCGCGGTCGCGCTTCAAGTAGAGGCCGGTCTTCTTGTTGCCCAGCGCGCGCGAGATCTGGCCGAAGATCTGCGCGGCCAGCATGGTCGAAACCGGTGATACTCGATCCTGCGGCGTGCAGCCATACGACTCGAAGCTGCGCCCGTACAACGTGGGCGCGCCCTCGTACAGGGTCGCGAACACGGCCGCCAGTGGGCGCGCCTTGGGGTGGGCAACCCGAGATCGATCCTCGTCGGTCAACGTGCCCGGGTAGGCATCGTCGGGCTCGAACGCACGAGGCGGGTTCTGCGAGAGCCAGTCGCGCTCGTTGTCTGTGAGGCCCGCCACCAGCTCCAGCACCTGGTACACGCAACGCGCTTTGACCGTCTCGAAGGTCTCCACGTAGATGCGTGCAATCGCGCGCAGCGAGGGCACGCGCAGGATGTCGAGGGCCAAGAGCGCCCGGTGGTTGGCCAGCGCGGCGGGGGCGTGCTCGTGGGCATCGCCGTACAGCTCGGCCAGAGCCTCGCGGGCCAGGCGTCGATCGGGATCGATCGCCACCGCCTGCTCGAGCGCCTCCACCGCGCCCCGCGGATCGTGCGTCACGTCGCGGCGCAAAAGACCCAGCCGCTCCCACAACGCAGCTCGGCGCGACAGGGCCTGGGCTTCGGACGCCGGCGGCGGCAGATGATGGATCATGCGCGTATACAGCGCGGCCGTCTCCCTGGGATCGCCCACGTCACCGATCGCGAGCAGCGCGAGCTCGTCGGACGGGTCGTCCTCGAGCGCGCAGGTCCATTGGTCGAGAGCGGCCTGCACGTCGCCGCGTGCATGCGCGAGAGCGGCTGCCACCCGACGCCGCGGCGCCCGCCGAAGCGGCTCGCTCTCGGCCGCCACCAGAAGCGTGGCGGTCTTCTGAGCGGCCTCCAGATCCCCCGCCTCCTGCTGCAGGCGCAAAAGTTTCTCGAGCAGGGCAACCGGAGGCGACGCTCCCTGCGCCAGCGCCATCAGGCCCCGCTCATAGGCGCGCCGGGCCGCCGCCGGGTCGTCGAGCTCCACGAACGTGTCGCCGGCGCGCTCGAGCATGGCCGGATTGGCCCGCGCCGCGCCCTCGCGCTCCAGGTAGCCCGCCGCGCCCACCCGGTCGCCGGCCTTGGCCGCCATCTCGCCCAGCGCACGCAGCGCGTCCGCGCAGTCGGGTTTGATGCGGAGCGCGGCCTCATAGAGAAGCGGCACCTTCTCGGGCCGGCGCTGCTTGAGCTCGGCATCGGCCGCGTGCACGAGCCCCTGCGCCACCTGGTCCGGGTAGCGGGCGGCGTCTTTGTGCTCGCCCACCGAGCCCAGATGCAGCGCGGCCTCGCGCCATCTGCGCGCGCGGAAGCGGTTCTCGCCCAACGCGAGACGAATCATGAGCTGCCCTGGCGAGGCCTTGTCGGCTTCCAGGAGCGCTCGGTAGCCCTCGTCGAGCTTGCCCAGGCGGTCGTAGCACTCGCCCAGTCGGTAATGCAGGCGCGCGGCCTGCTCGGCATCGCCGCTGAGCGCAGTCAGGGCGCGCGTGAGCAGGGCTTCTGCGTCGGCGTACCGCTCGGCCGCGAACTCGAGCGCCGCCAGCGCCTCCACGGCCGGGACATGGTCGGGTGCGAGCGCGACCGCCTCCTCGAGCAGCCCCCGCGTCTCCTCGGCGGCCGGAGGATGGTGCTGAGCCGCGTGCGCCAGCATGACCAGCACCTCGGCTTTTTCGTGCGGCGCCTCGGCCTGCTCGAGCCGCTTGCGCGCGAGCGCGTAGGCCACGTCCCAGCGCTGCTCCTCCTCTGCGATCTTGAGCAGCCCCGACATGGCGGCCCGGCTCTTGGGGTCGAGCTGGAACGCGCGCCCGAAGCAGGCCTTGGCCTTTTCGATGTCGCCAAGGTGCTCTCGATAGACGCTCGCCGCCTCGATCAGGGCGGCCGCGGCCTTGACCGGGTCGGACTGCACGTCGGCCTCGCGCTCGCGCGCCTGCGCGTAGCCCCGGTAGTCGGCTCCGCCCAGGTGCAGGCGTGCCAGCTCGGCCAGCGCGGGCGGGTAATCGGGCACCAGCTTGAGCGCCCGCTCGATGGTTTTGCGTCCGCCCGCCTCGTCGTTGAGGCCGCCCGCGCGCAGCACGCCCAGCTCGGTCAAGAGCGCCGCCACCTCGACCGCCGGCGCGCCCGCGGCCTCAAGCGTCGCGATGCGCTCGCTGTAAATGGTCGCCGCCTCGCGCGCCCGACCGGCCTTGCGCAGGTTGTCGAGCAGCCTCTCGTCGAGCGACCGGTCGTCTCCGGCGGCCGCCCGCAGCTCCTTGAGCGCGCTGGCGGCCGCGTCCGGCTCGCCCATCTTCTCATCCAGCAGCTGGGCGCGTCGGCGCAGAAGCGCCACCCGCTCCGCGCCCTCGGCTCGGCTGGCGCGGCGCCGAAGGATCGGCTCCAGCTCCTTCCAGCGCCTCATACCCGTGAGCAGACGATCCAGCGCAGCCAGCGCGCCCTCGTCGGTGGGATCGTTCTCGAGCAGGGCCCGGTAAGCCTCGGCGGCGCGCTCGGGCAGCTCCAGGTGCTGCTCGAACACCTCGGCGATATGCCGGCGCGCCTCGCGCGCACGCGTTCGATCGGAGAGCTCGGCTTCCTTGCCCAGGGCCTCCACCACCTTGGACCACAGCGCGACCTGCCCGTACAGGCGCGCCATCAGGGCGTAGGTGTCTGGGTTCTGCGGGTCCTCCTGGACCAGCCGCAGCGCGGCCTCGACGGCCTCGTACGGCTTGCCCAGGCGCGCTTCGTACAGCTCGGCCAGCTCGCGCAGGGCGGCCTGGCGCTGCGCGCCCGTGGGCAGCCGCTCGAGCAGGCCGGCCGTGCGCCGCTCGAGCAGTCCTGAAAGCTCGCTCCAGCGCTCGGACTGGCGGAAAAGCTCCTCGAGCCGCGCCAGCGCAGACTCGTGCGAGGGATCGATGGCCAGAACGGCCTCGTACTGCTGCTCGGCCAGATCGGTCCGTCCCTCGCCCTCGCGAATGCGCGCCACGTCGAGGTGCAGGCCCAGGACGCGCTGGGCACTGCCACCCTCGTCGGCCAGCTTGAGATAGATCGCGCACACGCGGTCCCACACGTCGTGGGTCTGGCCCAGCTTCTCGAGGGCCTGCCGAACCCGGGTGTCGTCGGGATCCATCCGGAACGCCTTCTCGAGCGTCTCGAAGGCCTTGTCGAGATCGCCGGCGCCGCGCTCCCACACGTCCGCCACCTGCAGAAGCCGCTCGATCTGCGAGCCCGCACCGTCCTGGGGCAGGGTCTCGTAGGCCAGGGCCAGCTCCTCCCAGGCCGATTTGACGTTCAGCACGACCGGGACCCCTGCGTGCGGTGTGCGCGCGCTCGAGGCGCGCAGGGCTGCCCGTGGTGGCGGGGGCGGCATGCCAGCGGCGCGCACACCCGGCGGCGGGCCCGGCGGTCGCCGGGGCGGCCCCTTCTTGCGCGCCTCGGTCACGAGCTTGGTCAGATCCTGGGTCGTCAGCTCGAGCGTGGGCTCGCGGTCGGGCTTGACCGCCAGCTCGTGCAGCAGGTTGGCGTCCAGCTCCAGGGTCGGATCGCGCGGCTTGGACGCGGCCTTCTCCGCGGCCTCGACCACCTCGATGTCGCTTGCGGGAACCTCTTGCGTGGGCTCCTTGCCCCAGACCGGCTTGGCCGGCTCGGCCCCGGCTCCCGGCTCGGCCCCGGCTCCGGTCGCGGCCCCGGCTCCGGTCGCGGGGGCAGCTCCGGCTGCGGCTTCGGCCCGCTCGGCCGCCTTGGGCTCGGTTTTCGCGTCGGCGCCGGCGGGCTTGTACTCGCCGATCTCGCGCGCCAGCCGCCACAGATGACCCAGGATCTCGGCATCCTCGGGGGCCAGCCGGAACGCGTTCAGGTAGGCGCGGAACGCGCGCACCCGGTCGGACAGCTTTTCCTCCACGATGGCAGCGGCGCGCCGCGCGACCGCCAGCTTGCCCGGCGTGTCGACCGCCCGGGCGAAGCGCACCGCCTCGGTGCGCAAGAGGTCCTCCCAGCGCCCGGTCACCTCGGCCAGGCGCATGAGCTGCTCGCGCGTCTGCTCGTCATCGGGCAAAAGCTGGAACGAGAGCAGGTGCTCGTCCATGGCGCCCGAGCTGTCCTTCTGGCGCTCCTCGCGCACGATCGCCCGCAGCCGCAAAAGCTCGACTTTTTCGGTCACCTCGCGGCGCGCGCGCCCGACCCGCGCATAGATGTCGAGCAGCGCCTGCGGGTCGGCCGCCGCGTCGGCCAGCCGCTCGAGCTCGCCCAGGATCTCGCGCGCCTCCGGATCGGCCGGCAACGCGTCGCGCATCACGAGCAGCGCGCGCTTGGGATCCTGGAGCCGCTGCTCGCAGATCTCGGCGATCTTGCGGGCTGCCTCGAGCCCGGGCGCGGGCGCCTGCGAGTGCGCGCGCGCATGGTCGTAAAACTGGATCATCAGCTCCCACAGGCGGTGCCGCTCGGCCACCCCGACCAGCGCATCCATCTCCTCGGCGCCGGGCCGATCATTGTAGGCCCGCCGGCGCCACTCGAACGCCAGCTCCGGGTCGCCCAGCTTCTCTTCGGCCGCCGCCGAGGTGTCGGTCAGGAGGCCGTGGCGGGCACCCGGATCGACCTCCTGCTCGATGCGCTGCTCCTGCAGCTCCAGGTAGCGCGTGCGGTCGCCGATCTCGAGGTAGAGCGGGGCCACCGCGGCCTGCGCCTGCAGGTGTTTGGGCGAGAGCTCGAGCACGCGCTCGTAGGCCTGTACCGCGCGCCGCGGGTCGCCGAGCTTGTCGTGCCAGAGCGCAGCGATGTCCATGCCGCGCCGCAGACGCTCGTCGGCATCCTGGCACAGGAACAGCTCCCGCTCGGCGATGCGCACGGCTTTTCCAAAATCGCCCATGCTCTCGTAAAGCCGACGCAAAAGCGTGTGGGCGTCGGTGTTGCGCGGCTCCAGATCGCGCAGCACCTGCTCGAGCGTATCGGCGGCTCGCTCCAGTTGGCCCAGCTCCTGGAGCAGCCGGGCGCGCTCGAGCGCGAGCGCAGCCGCTGGACCCGGCTCGGGCTCGAGCGGCACCATGCGCCCCAGCACATCGGCCAGCTCGCTCTTCTCCTTGTCCTGGTTGCGCAGAAGCTGGGCCATGGCGGTCAGGCCTTCGCGGTCCTGCGGCTCCATCTCGAGCAGGCGGCGCCAGGCCCGGGTGGCACGCAGCAGCTCCCCGGCCGCCAGCGACGCTCGACCGAGTCGGCGCAGAAGGTCGAGCTGCTCGGGCGAGCCGCCGCTCGAGCGGTGCAGGCGCCGCTCGATGAGGCCGATCAGATCGGCAAAGCGCCCCATCTTGTCGTACAGCTCAGCCAGCGCCTCGGAGGCGTCGGGGTCGTCGGGCGCCAGCTTGCGCACCGCCTCCCAGCGCGCGAGCGCGTCCAGCTCGTCCTCGAGCTGGACGCCCGAGAGCTGGGCCATGCGCTTCAAGATCTTGGCCTTCTCGGCCGGGGTGGCCGCAGTTTCGGCGTGGTACTCGAGGGTCTTGAGCAGGCGCGGCCACCTCTGCGCGCGCTCGAGCAGGTCCTCGAGCCGCGACAGGGCGTCGCGGTCGCCCGGGACCGCTTCCAGGATCTCGGTGCAGGCCCAGGTCGCCTCTTCCGCGTCGTCGAGCCGTTCCGTGTACACCTGGGCCAGCTTGCGCAGAAGATTCAGGCGCTCGACCTTGGCCTGCGCCAGCTCGAGCAGGCGGCGCAGGGTGCGCGCGTGGCCGGCCCAGTCGTTCTCGCGTTCGTACAGATCCGCCAGTGCGCGCATCGACACTGGATCGCCGGGCAGCACCTCGAGCGCCTCTTCATACAGGGCGATGGCGCGGCGCGGGTCGACCTGCTTTTCGCGATACACCTGCGCCATGCGGCGCAGCACCTCGGCGCGCGCCTGCGGCGTTCCGGCCTCGCGCGCCTCTTTCTCCAGCACGCTGACCAGGCCCTCCCACATCTTGGCCTTGGCCAAGAGGCGCTTGAGCGCGTCGCGCGTGCGATCGGTGGCCCGCCCGCCCTGCAGCTCCTCGATGCGCTTCCAGGCCGCCACCGCGCGCTCGACGTCGCCCAGGCGCTTTTCGGCCAGATCCGCGATCTCCTCGAGCCGCGTAATCTGCTTGCCCGTCTCGATGCCGGCGGCCTGCATGGCCTCGACCGAGAACTCGTAAAGGTCGGCCATCGCGCGATAGTCGTGCCGCTTCTTCAGGTACTCGGCGTAGGCCGCGAACGCCTGCTCCTCGAGCGGCTCGTCCTCGAGCACGCTCATCCACATGGTGGCGGCCGCGTCGGCGTCGCCGACCTGGTCCGCGTACAGGCGTCCCAGCTCGATGCGCAGCCGGGTGCGCGCCTCCGGATCGGCCGCGCTCTCGAGCGCGCGCTGCTTGAGCGCGGCCAGCGCCTCCCAGTCGCCGTCCTCGGTAACCATGCGCTCGAGCCGCTCCGCGGCCGGGCCGCCCAGGGGCTCGTGCTGCAGGATGGCCTCGTAGCAGCGTTTGGCCTCCTTGCGATCGTCCAGGCGCTCTTCCGAGAGCTGCGCGCGCCGCATCAGCAGATCGACCGCGTCGGGCCCGCTCGCGGTGGCCAGGCGCTGTCGGTACAGTCGATCGAGATCCGCCCACCGCTCCAGCGCCTGGTAGGTCTCCTCGAGCAGCTTGGCGGCGGCCTCGTTGTCGGGGTCGGCACCCAGCGCGCGCCGCAGATAGCTGGCCGCGGCAGCGCCATCGCCGGCCGAGAGCTGGCGCCTGCCCAGCTCGAGGAAGATCCCGGCCGCGCGGTCGAGGCCGCCCTCCTCGGGAAAATCGGGATGGGCCAGCACGCCGCCCAGGGCCTCCAGGACCTTCTCGTCGCCGTCGCGCAGCCGCGCCGCCTCCTGCAGGCGCTGCGCGGCCGGACCGAACTGGCCCAGCCGTTCGGCCTGCACGCGCCCGAGCGCGACCAAAAGCTCGGCCCTGCGAGCGGCGTTGGGCGCCACCTCGAGCTCGAGCTCGTACAGGCGCGCCACCATCTGCCAGTCGCCGAGTGAACGGTAGATGCGCCGCCCGCGCTCGATGGCGGCCGAGAGCGATGGATCGAGCTTGAAGGCGGCCTGGAAATGCTCCATCGCGCGGTCGAGCCGAGCGAAGTGGTCCTCGTACAGGGTGCCCAGCTCGTGATGGAGCTCGGCCAGCCGGCGCGAATCGGCGCCCGCGGCCGCGAGCGCCTCCACCTCGGCGCTCAGGACCTCCGCGTAATCGGTATAGCGGCCGGCCTCGCGCAAGATGGCCTTGAGCCGATCGGCCGCCTGCGTGTGCGCGGGGCTGCGCGAAAGCGCCCGCCGGAGCAGCTCTTCGCCGCGCGCCGGCTGCGCCAGCTCGGAAAGATAAAGCTGCGCCGCCTCGGCGTAGAGCTCCGCGGCCGCGTCGGCTTCCTCGGTCGCCGCGGCGCGACGCTCGAACAGGCTGGCCAGCTTCGCGAAATCCCCTTCCTTTTTATAGGCACGCCGGAGCGCGGCAAAGGCGTCCGGGTTCTTGGGGTCGGCGGCGAAAGCTGCCTCGTGCTCCTCGCTGGAACGGGGCATCGGCGGGCATTTTAGCATAAGGCAACCGCGCGAAACCCCCCGAAGTTGAGCGCGGGCGCCTTTTATGCGATCTTGGTCGCGGGCGCGCATGGGGCCCCGCGCGGCCAGGCGGCTCATTTCGTCCCAGGAGCGCGATTGCCGCCCATCCGGGCAAGAAGGGAACCGAACGCGTGATTCGCACGACGCTGGCGAGCGGTCTCAAGATCGTGCTCGAGGAGAACCACGCCGCGCCCGTGGTCGCCTTCCAAGCCTGGGTCGGGGTCGGCAGCGCCGACGAGCCGCCCGGCAGCTACGGCATCGCACACGTGTTCGAGCACATGCTGTTCAAGGGCACCGCACGCCGCGGCGTGGGCGAGATCGCGCAGGAGGTGGAGGCGTCGGGCGGCGACATCAACGCCTGGACCTCGTTCGATCAGACCGTCTACCACCTGGTCATGGCGTCGCGCTACTTCGACACCGGGCTCGACATCCTGGCCGACGCCATCCAGTCGAGCTCGTTCGATCCGGGCGAGCTCGCGCGCGAGCTCAAGGTCGTGATCGAGGAGATCAAGCAAGGCGAGGACGCGCCGGCCCGCGTCACCACGCAGTCCCTGTTCGGGGCCGCCTACGCCAAGCACCCCTATCGGCGGCCGGTCATCGGTTTCGAGAAGCAGGTGCGTGCGCTCACGCGCGAGCGGCTGCTCGAGTTCTTCCACAAGTGGTACGTGCTGAGCAACGTGACGCTGGTCGTGGTCGGCGACGTGGAGCCCGAGCGCGCGCTGCGCAAGATTGGGCAGGCGCTGGGCGGGGCGCAGCCGCAGCCGCTCGAGCGCAAGAGCTTTCGTGAGCCCGAGCAGCGGGCGCCGCGCGCAGTGGCGCAGTGGCAGAACGTGCGCGAGGCGCATGTCGCGATGGGATTTCACATCCCGGGCATCCGGCATCCGGACACGGGCGCGCTCGATCTGCTCGCGATCATCCTGGGCCAGGGCGACAGCTCGCGCATGAACCTGGAGGTGCGCCGCAACCGCCAGCTGGCGTCGGACATCTACGCGTACTCGTATACCCCGCGCGATCCGGGCCTCCTGGTGGTGGGCGGCGCCAGCACGCCCGACGCGCTCGAGGACTGCACCAAGGCCATCCACGACGAGGTCTTCCGGGTGGTGCACGAGGAGGTATTGACGCAGGAGCTGGCCAAGGCGCGCACCATCATCGAGTCGGACGCGGTCTATCAAAAAGAGACCGTGCAGGGCATGGCGCGCAAGATGGGCTTTTTCGAGACCGTGGCCGGCGACCTCGACTACGAGCGCGAGTACAACCGCCAGATCCAGGAGGCGACCCCGCACAAGCTGCGCGAGGTGGCGGCGCGCTATCTCAGGGTCGAGAATTTGACGGCGTCGATTCTGATCCCGGAGACGGACGCGAAACGGGGCCAGCGCGCGGTGCAAAAGTGGAAACAGAAGCTACCCGAGCTGGCCGCCAAGGCCGACACGCGCGCGCAGAAAAGCTGGGCTCTGGCGCGGCAGGACCTGGCGGCCACGGGCGAGGTGGTTCGGCGCGTGCTCCGAAACGGGCTGCGCCTTCTGGTCAAGCGCGATCCGAGCGTGCCGGTCCTGGCCCTGCGCGCGGTCTGGATGGGCGGGCAGCGCTACGAGGAGGCCCGCAGCGCGGGCATCAACAACATGCTGGCGGCGCTGCTCGTGCGCGGCACCCGGACCCGCTCGGCCGAAGAGATCATGAAGGAAGTGGAGGGCATGGCGGGGTCGATGGGGGGATTCTCGGGGCGCAACTCGTTCGGCGTGCGCGGCGAGTTCCTGTCGCGCCACTGGGAGCGCGCGCTCGAGATCCTGGCCGATTGCGTGCTCGGGCCCGCGTTCGCCGACGATGAGCTGGAAAAGGAACGCAAACAGGTGCTCGACGAGATCCACGCGCAGGAGGACAACCTCACGCAGGTCGTGTTTCGCCTGTTCGCCGAGACCCTGTACAAGCGCCACCCGTATCGGATGGACGTGCTGGGCACGCCGGCCTCGGTCAGCGCGCTGACGCGGCGGCGTCTTTCCGACTACTACCGGCGCCATTTCGCGGCCGGCGGCATGACGCTGGCCATCGTGGGCGACGTCGATCCGGCGCGGGCCCTGGCCAAGGTCGAGCGCCTGTTCGAGCAGGCACTGGCGCCGGCGGCCGACGCGCCGCCGGTCGAGCCCGAGCCTCAACCCGCGGCGCCGCAAAAGGTGTGGAAGTATCTGACCAAGCAGCAGGCTCACCTCGTGGTCGGGTTTCTGGGCACGACGGTTTCGGATCCGGATCGGTATCCCATGGAAGTCCTGTCGACGATTCTGTCCGGCCAGGGCGGCCGGCTGTTCGTCGAGCTGCGCGACAAGAAGGGGCTGGCGTATCGGGTCAGCGCCTTCTCGCTCGAGGGTGTGGATCCGGGCTACTTTGCGGTCTACATCGCGACCTCGCCCGAGAACCTGGAGGTTGCCGTCGCCGGCATCGAGCACGAGCTAGCGAAGGTGCGCGCGCAGCCGGTGCAAAAGGGCGAGCTCGAGCGGGCCAAGAAGTACCTGGTGGGCACGCACGAGATCTCGCTGCAGCGGCGGGCCGCGCTCGCGTCCACCCTTGCCTTTCACGAATGCTACGGGCAGGGCTGGGACGAGTACCGACGCTACGCGCCCTCGATCCTGGCGGTCAGCGCAGCCGACGTGCAGCGGGTCGCGCAAAAATACCTCGACCCCGCGCGGGCGGTGGTGGCGGTGGTCAAGCCCGAGGAGGCGACGCCGGTGGCGGCGCGCTCGCCCCGCACGGCCGGGGCGGCACCGGCGCCGGCCCGGCGTCCGCTCTAATCTCGGCGACATTGGTGCTAAACTCGAAAGTCCAGTGACCCTGCCGGGCGCGCCCGAGACTCCGGCCCAGCCCACGGCCGGCCCCGCCACCGACGACCCCTTCCTCGGGTCCATGGTCGGCGAGCGCTACCGAGTGCTCGAGCGCATCGGCGAGGGCGGCATGGGCGCGATCTACCGTGCCGAGCACGTCCTGATGAAGAAGGTGGTCGCGCTCAAGGTGCTGCATCCCGAGCTGGGCCGCCTCGAGGAGATCGCGCGCCGGTTCGAGCGCGAGGCGCAGTCGGCGAGCCGGCTCTCGCACGAGAACATCGTCCAGGTGACCGATTTCGGCCGCACGCCGGCGGGCGCGCTGTTCCTGGTCATGGAGTTTCTGCGCGGCGAGCCGCTCTCGGTGACCATCGCGCGCTCGGCACGGCTGCCGGTGGCGCGCGCGGTCGGCATCACGCGCCAGGTCCTGCATGCGCTCGAGCACGCACATGCCCAGGGGGTGGTGCATCGCGACCTCAAGCCCGAGAACATCATGCTGGTTCTGCGCGACACCATCCCGCCGGTCGACTTCGTCAAGATCCTGGACTTCGGCATCGCCAAGATGAGCGAGGATGCGCCGGCCGGCAGCGGCACCCCGCTGACCCAGGCGGGCGTGGTGTTCGGGACCCCCGACTACATGTCGCCCGAGCAGGCCATGGGCGAGCAGGCCGACGGCCGGGCCGATCTGTACGCGTGCGGCGTCATCCTGTACGAGATGTTGACCGGCAAGAAGCCCTTCTTTGCGCCCAGCCGGGTCGAGATCATCTCGATGCATCTGACGCGGCAGCCGCCGCCACCGCGCACGGTCGCGCCCCAGGCCGGCATCCCACCCGCGCTCGAGCGCATCGTCCTGCGCGCGCTCGAGAAGAAGCGTGACCAGCGCTTTCCATCGGCGACCGCGTTTCTGTCGGCGCTCGACGCGCTGGGCGCGCTGCACGGCGGGGAGGCGCGGCGCTCCGGGTCCGCGAGCCCGCTCAGCGTCGACGCGGTGCGCGCACGTCTGTCCGCGCTCAGGTACCGGCTGCCGGCCCGCACGCGCCGGCTCATGCCGGCGCTGGCCGTGATCCTCCTTTTGGGGCTGTTCGCGCTCGCGCTGGTTTTTCGGTCGCCCCGCCGGGGCCCCACCTCGACCCCGCCGCCACCGAAGCCGGTGGCGCCCGAGATCGCCAGGCCCATCAAGCTGGCCGAGGAGGCGCTGACGCGCGGGGAGCTGCTCAAGGCGCGCACCATCCTGACCCAGGAGCTGTCGGCGCATCCCGACTCGGCGCGCGTGCGCTACCTGCTCGGCAACGTCGATTTCCTGGAGCGGCACCCCGAAGACGGTCTGGAAGCATACCAAGAGGCCATCAAGCTCGACTCGGGTTATCGCGGCGACGCCGCGCTTTTGCGCAACGTGCGCGGGCTGCTCGACGACCGCCGGCTGGCGCCGGAGGCGCTCGATCTCCTGATCAAGGGCGTCGGAAAGCCGGCCGCTCCCGCGCTGGCCGAGGTCGCGAGCACGGACAAGCGGATCGAGCTGCGGCGCGCGGCCCGCAAGGCGTGCGCCGAGCTGGGCTGCCTGAACCAGGTCGACCAGGTCTCGAGCTACCTGCTCGATCTCCAGCAGGACAAGACGTGCGAGGAGCGGCGGGTGGCGGTGATCGCGCTGCACAAGCTGGGCGACCGGCGTGCGCTCGATCCACTACGCAAGGTGCGCCGGCGCCGCGGCGGCCTGTTCGGCCTGTTCACGGGCGCCAACGAGTGCATGAAAAAGGAACTCGACGATGCCATCAAGTCCCTCGAGGGCGAATAAGCCGCGCGCACGAAAGTTGCGCCTGGCTCGCTCCAATCTCTTGACCTCAATCGCACTCGTGTTTCCGTGCCTCCTGGTTTATGAGCTGGGCGTGATCCTTCTGGGCCTCCGGCAGCGCAACGGCGTCGACCTCATCACCGACGAGATTGGCGCGCGCATCGGCTATCTCCAGTTCGGCATCCTGCTCACGATCTGTTTTGTCGGGCTCATCCTCTACCTGCGGCGCACGCAGCGCTTCGAGTGGAGCCCGCTCGTGCCGGTGCTGCTCGAGAGCGGGATCTACGCGCTCACCATGGGGACCGTCATCGTCTTCGTGATGGTGGACTTTCTGCACATGAGCCCCAAGATGGCGCTCGCGCGCGGCGGGCCGGCCACCAAGATCGTGCTGGCTCTGGGCGCGGGCGTGCACGAGGAGCTGTTTTTCCGCCTCCTGCTCCTGGGTGGCCTGTTCTATCTGCTCCGGCAGCTCCGGCTGGGGCGCGTCTTCGCCCTGGTGACCGCCTTCGTGGTCAGCGCCGCCCTGTTCTCGGCGGCCCATCATGTGGGCCGCTATGGCGATCCGCTGGCGCTCGGTGTCTTCACCTATCGGTTTCTGGCCGGGCTCATCTTCGGGGCCCTGTATTGGTTCCGCGGCTTTGCCGTCGCCGTCTATACCCACGCCCTGTACGACATCTACGTGATGCTCCTGCGCTGAGTCCGGGTGCAGCCGGGCCTGGGGGACCTATCCCCACCCGGGCACGCCACTGAGGCCATCCGTCCCCTCGATTCGCGTGGTTTCGTCAATGATTTTGCGGCCCGAGGCAGTCTGCCGGTGCGGGCACATCCCTTGCTACTTAGGCCGCGAGAGAGGATCGGATCATGCGGAAACTCTGCTTGGCGCTTCTGCTGGTCGGTCTGAGCGCGGGAATAGCCCGCGCCGAGCTGGTCGAGGGCGACGCTGCGGTTACGCGGTCTCGCATCGCCCTGCGCGAGCGGCCGGGCGCCGATTACCGGGTGGTGACGCGGGTCGAGGCCGGCGAGCCTGTGACGGTCGAGCGCGTCAAGGGCGAGTGGGTCCGGATCAAGGTGGGCAACCACAACGGCTGGGCGCCGGCCAGCCTGCTCAAGGCGGCCAAATCGTCCCGGGCGCGCAGCCTGGACGGCGACAACCCGCCGCGCAAGCGCAAGAACGCATTCGTGACCGATGGGCAGTTCGCACGCCGCTCGAGCGCGGACGCGGACGTGGACGCGGAGGCGGTAGAGGACAATCCGCCCGCGCCCCCGCCCCGCAGGGCCAAGAAAACGCACAAGCGGGTCGTGCGCGTGGCGCGCGCTGCCAGGGTCGAGGACGAGGCCACCGACGACGACGTCTCCGAAGCCGACGACTCGCCGCCGCCTGCCCGCATGGGCAAACAGCGGGCGGCCAAGTGGAAGCAGACCCAGGCCAAGGCCAGCCCACGCGACAGGCGCGAGGACGACGACACGGCGGATCGTCCGGTGCGCGCGAGCACGAGCCCGGGTCCCAGCCCGAGCGTAGCCGCGAGCGCGAGGCCGAGCGAGAGCGAAGACGAGGACACGGACCGCACCGAGAGAGCGGAGCGCAGGAAGTCCGGCGAGCGCAAGGTAGCGGCGGTCAGAAAGACGCCGCTCCTGCTCTCGCCCAAAACCGGCGCCTCGGCGGACATCATGGCCCGCGAAGGCGACCAGATGAAGGTGCTCAAGAAGGCCCGCGACGGCCACTGGCTGCTGGTCGAGGTCGACGGCACGCAAGGCTGGATCGAGTCGACGCGCGTCAAAGCCATCGAAAGCGACGCCGAGGACGAAGATGAGGTGGTGGTCGGCCGCCCGGGGCTGAGCTACCTGCTCCGGGCCTCCACCGGCATCGTTTCGCTGAGCGAGACCCTGAGCTCGGATGCGACCGCGCAGACCAGCAACTATCGATACACGAGCGCGGCCGGGGCCATCGCAATCGGGGGCATGTTGACCTACTCGAGCGGGGTCTGGGAGCTGGGCGCCGATGGGACCTATCGTTTCACCGCCGCCACACCGGGCGTCTCGGTCCAGCTCATGGGCCAGCAGCAGGATCTCGCGCTGATGGTGCACACGCTCGATCTGGGCGCGCGTGCAGGCTATCGGGCACCGGACGGCATGCGCATGGGCGTCTACGGTCGTCTGGGCTACCACATGAACGGCATCCAGATCGACCAGACCCCGGTTCCGATCGATCAGAACAACAAGAAGCCGCTGCCCAACGAGACCATCTCGGGCCTCACCATTGGAGGTGGGCTGGACCTCCCGCGCCTCTCGGAGCACATGGGCG
>DATFWX010000068.1:0-5072 GCA_035258845.1 Polyangia bacterium
CAAGGGCTTTACGGCCGCTGTGACGCGGCACATGGGCTTGAAACGCGGCCGGACGGCATGATACGGCATTAGAGGAGGAACCTCATGGCCGACAAGAAAATCGTTCACATCGTCGGAACCGGCACCATCGGCGAGCCGCTCATCGGACTCTTTGCCAACCTGCGAGAGGCGTTCGGCCTGGACGAGGTCACCTTTCACAAGCGCACACCGCTCAAGCACGAGCGCGCCAAGGTCGAGAGCCTGGTGCGCCGCGGTGCCCGTCTGGCGGTCGACGCCGATGTGCGCGCCGAGTTCGAAAAACTGGGCCACAAGCCCAGCTACGATGGGCAGGAGGCCATGGAGCGGGCCTCGGTGGTCATCGACTGCACGCCCGCCGGCAACGAGCACAAGGAGAAATACTACCAGCGGCTCAAGGGCCCGCTCGGGTTCGTGGCGCAGGGCAGCGAGTTCGGTTTCGGCAAGATGTACGCGCGCGGCATCAACGACCAGGCGCTCGAGCGCGGCAAGGATCGTTTCATTCACGTGGTGTCGTGCAACACCCACAACCTGTCGTGCCTGATCAAGACCATCGCCGGCGAGCCGGACGGCACCATCGGGCTGCGCTCGGGCAAGTTCGTGTGCATGCGACGCGCCAATGACATCTCGCAGGACGAGGACTTCATCCCAGCGCCCAAGGCGGGCAAGCACGATGACGCCCGCTTCGGCACCCACCACGCGCGCGACGCTTACTATCTTTTCAAGACGCTCGGCCTCGAGGTCAATCTGTTCTCGAGCGCCATCAAGCTCAACACCCAGTACATGCACGTGGTGCACTTCGACCTCGAGCTCGAGCGCCCGATCACGAAACAGGGCGTGATCGAGAAGCTGATGTCCAACTCGCGCGTGGCCATTACCGAGAAAACCAGCGTCACCAAGGTGTTCTCGTTCGGACGCGACCATGGGTTCTTTGGCCGCATCCTGTCGCAGGCGGTGGTGCCCATCCCGACCCTGACCGTGCGCGGGGACCGCAATGTGATCGGTTTCTGCTTTACCTCACAGGACGGCAACGCTCTCTTGTCGTCGGTGGCGGCGGCCCTGTGGTGGCTCTATCCGGAGGGATTCGAAACCCGGATCGACGCCATTCGGCCCTTCCTGTTCCGCGAGGTGTAGGCCTACTCCCCCGACTCGTACTCGTCGTACTTCTTGGCCGAGCCGCGCACTTTTTCAGGCGGGTACTTGCGCTCGTTGTCCGAAATCTTGCGCTCGACGGCGGCGGCCAGGTCGATCCCGGCCGCATGGCACAGATTGAGCAGACAGATGGCGACGTCGGCCACCTCGGCCTCGAGCTGGGCGCGCTTGCCCTCGGGCAGGGTGTCCTGCCACAGGAACAGCTCGAGCAGCTCGCCCGCCTCGGCGGCCGTGGCGCAGGCCAGGTTCTTGGGGGTGTGGTAGCGCTCCCAGTCGCGCGCGCGTGCGAACTCGGCGATGCGACGCTTGAGCGTGGACAGCGCGGTGGTGTCGTCGGACCAGGACATGCTCATCTGGGCTTCTCCAGCAGGAGGAGGTGCTCGCGCCGGCCCTGCGGCCGCGGCTGGGTGGCTGCGGCGACAAAGCGCAGGCCGGCCGATGGGGCCAGGCGCACCAGCGCGTCGTCGCCGGTCACGAGGGCCGCCTGCCCGCCCGGCCGCAGCACGCGTGCAAGCGCACGCAGGGCGCGCAACATGTCGTCGGCAAAGCCGCCGCGGTCGCGGTCACGCCGCGCCCCCATCTCACCGCGCAAAAGCGGCGCAAGATCCAGGCCCAGCCAGCGCGCGCGCCGCTCGTGCTGGCGCAGGTAGTCGAACACGCCCCGGTAGGGCGGCGAGGTGACGACCAGCGCTACCGTCGACGCGCCGACGCCGTCGAGCCGGCGGGCGTCGCCAACCAGCACGCGTGCGGCCGCTGTGTCCGCGACCACCCGCTGCCCGTACGCCGAAAGGCGCTCCGCCAGCTCGGCGGCCTTGCGCAGGTAGAGCCGGCTCGCAAACCCGCGCGCGAGCTGCTTGCGCGTCTTCTCGATGCGGGTGTCGCTCGACTGCCGCGAGAGCTTGGTCAGAATCGACGACAGGATCAGCTCCAGGCCCGTGCGAGCTTCGCCCGCCGGCTCGCGCAGGATCTGGCCGCGCAGATTGGCCAGCTCCCGCAGCATGTGGGGCTCGAACCACTCACTTTCGTCGCGCGGCGCGTCGTGATGGGCCGAGGCCGCCTGCGCGACCACCGCCCGCGCTCGCGTGAGCATGGCTTGCGCGCGCGCCGCCGTCCACGGGCGCGCCTTGAAACCGGCCAGAAGCGCGGCCAGCGGGTTCAGGTCCATGCCCAGCGCGCGCCGGCCGGCTGCAATCGCCTCGGCCAGCACGGTCCCGCTGCCGCAAAACGGATCCAGCACCAACTCGCCGGGCGCCGAAAAGGTGGCCACCAGCGCGGCCGCCACGCGCGGATGCATGCGGGCCGGATAGACGTGGAAGCCATGCACGTCCGCGCGCCCGTCGTCGCCCGGCGGAACCCCAAATGCGCGCGCACACTTTTCGGCCGCGGCCGGTGCGCCCCGCACGCGAGTCGGCCCGCCGACGGAAGCCAGCGATCTACGACGTCCGGGCGCCGGCATTGGCGGGCCCGCCGGCCGGGGAGGGTGCCGGTGCGCGTGACGAGGCGGGCGCGCTTTCAGGCGCCGGCTTGGGCGCGGGCGTCAGTGCGGGCTCTTCCGCGCGCAGATGGCGGAACACCGCCCAGAACCGCCGCAACGCGGTCACGTTGGCGGTCAGCGCGAGGAACATCACGGCTGCCACCGAAACGTAAAAATCGGGATGGACCGGCCGTTCCCAGATGGCGGCCTCGTACGGCGAGATCGCAAGGGCCACCCCGAGCAGAAACACGCGCTCGGGCCGCTGCATCAAGCCCACCGTCGCATCATCTTTGACCCCGAGCCCCTCGGCGCGGGCACGCGTGTAGCTGACCATGAGTGACCCGATCAGCGCGGCCAGGATGACGTACATCACCCACGACTGGTGGTAGTAGATGAACATCCCGATGAAGATCGCGCACTCGGAGTAACGGTCGACCACGCTGTCGTAGAACGCGCCCGAGCGGGTCACTCGACCGGTGGCGCGCGCGACCCGACCATCGAAGATGTCGAGAATGCCGACGAACAGATACAGCCAGCCGCCCAGATCGAAGAAACCATGCGAGACCAGCGCGGCCGCGCCCGAGGACACCAGAAGGCCCGACAGCGTCAGCAGATTGGGCGAGACGCCGGAGCGCACGAGCGCGCGCTCGACCGGGCCGATGGCCCACATCAGATAATAGATGAGCCACTTGGGGAACAGGCGCGACGGCCGCCGCGACTCGATGCGGTCCTCGCGATCGAGCCCGTGCCGCCGGACGTGCAGCCAGAAGAACGGTACCGCTCCCAGGAAATAGGCGAACAGGAAGAGCGCGGGGAGGAGCGTGTGCCAGGGACGCGTCAAGCTGCAGCCTGCTCCGGCGGCAGCGCCGGCAGCTTGGGCAGCGCCGGACCATACAGGCCCAGCGGCTCCGCCAGCGAGCCGTCGAAGGCCACATCGGCCACGAAGCGCGCCTGCGCCTCGGGCGAGAAATCAGCATGCTCGAAGTACTCAAACGCGCGGTTGGCGATCTTGATGCCGCGCGCGCGTCCGGCTTCCCAGAAGTCGTAGAAGTTGAACTCACGGCAGTGAAAGTAGTGCGCTCGGTTGCCCGGGGTGCGCAGGCGCAGGCTGTTGCGCAGCGCCATCGGGCCGCCCACCATGCGTCCGAACTGAGCAAACGAGCGCACCCAGCCCGCGAACTGCTTGCGCGAAGGCGAATCGTTCCACATGGAGCGATAGGCCGTCACCGCGAGGTCGACTACCGACGACTCGGCCGCTCGAATGAGCAGCGAGCTGCGCTTGGTCACCCGGGTCTTTTCACGGATCTCGCGCGAGCCCAGGAGATCGCGGCCGCGCGAATCCAGGTGGTAGAAGAGCGCGTGGTACTTCTCGGACAGCCGATGATGATGCGACTCGGCCCCGCCCAGCTCGTGCGTGTCGCGCCGCGCAATATAGTTGACCAGGGGATGGAGCGACAGGTCCAGCGCCACGTGCGAGCAAAATCCGGCCACGATGGCCAGTCGCTCGCTGCGCGTAAAGGGCGCCTCCAGCGTGCGCGCGGTAGACACGAAGTGGGCCAGGAAAACGTCCGGGCGGTCGTAGTGAACCTTGGTCCCCCAGTACGACTCCTCGGCCGGGCGCCGGAGGCCATAGCGGACCGCCATCAAGGCCATGTTTCCGTAGTAAGGCAGATCGTGAAAGATGGCGCCCAGCCGCACGTAGCGGTCCTCGGCGCCGGCCGCAAGCCGCATCTCGTCAGCCAGCTGGGTTTCGCGGCCTAAGGTTTCCCCGAACGTAAGGTGAAGCTGAGGAGCAGGCATGGGGATGCTTCTACCATAGGATCTGCGCGCGGGAAAGGAAGCCGGTCACAAAGGCTGTGCGAGGTTGGCGCACACCTGTGACGGATCGCTCAATCGGTCCGCCGCGGCAGCTACACGTCGACGGACGCCAGATTGTGGTACTCGGTGGCGAGCGATTCGACGACCGATGGGTTGCAATAGCCCAGGCGCGCGATGGCGCCGCCCAGCCGGCCCCCGCGCAGGTGGTGCTCCATCAGGGCGCGCAGGAGCTGCTCCCGCGAGATCGCACCGCGCTCGACCAGAAACTCACCGAAGCGGATGATTTGCAGGGGGCGAAAAGAGGGCATCGGCAAGGGACAGAAGCAGCGTCCGTGCCAACAGGATTCGGTTGGAATCCCTCGGAAATCCTTGCGGCGTCGGCGTGCGAGCGGTGTCGGAGGCGACACCGAGAGTTGGCGGCGCCGGCTCTTTTTGTGGCCACTGTTGTTGAAAACCACGGTATGAACCGCTTGACGCTCGGCGGACGGGTTCGCTATCTTCTCGCCGCTTCGAGGGGACGAATCGACGGAGGAAGGGGCGCGATGGGCAAGATCGTTGGCTTGGTTTTAGGGTGCGGGCTGGCGGTGGCGACCGTCGGCTGCGGCGACAACGG
>DATFWX010000069.1:0-32759 GCA_035258845.1 Polyangia bacterium
CTTGGCGTGCTTCGAGCCGCTGCTGCAGCCGACAGTCTGGTAGAACGGCTCGCCGACGAAAACGCGGATGTTCGAGCCTTCGCCGCGGCTGCGCTTGGCGATATTGGAGACCGTCGCGCATTAGAACCGATAGAGCTGGCCGCCGCTCATGAAGTCGGTGAAACTAGCCAGGATGGGCCCGCGAAAAGATTCATGACTCACGCAATCAGGCGGCTGCGTGATTCGAGCCGGGACTGAGCTGTTCTGGTATTTCTCCGACACCGGTGTCCGCGATATGCCGAAGTCTCACGTCATCGCTAACTCCAATTTCGCCGCCGGAGGGCTCGCGAGGAGCGGATAGGCGGTGCTCCGATTGGGCTAGATCGACGAGCTGGAATCCGTGACCACGGCTCAGTCCGACTGCGCGCGGATCCGGGACAGCACGGCGCGGGCGGTTGTGGACAGGCCGGCGGGGTCGAGGGCGGCCTCGAGGGCGCGCAGCTCGCGGGCGACCTCGAAGGCGGCCAGGCGGCCGGCGGCGTCGAGGTCGCACCAGGCGGGATGGGGACGCAGGGCGCCCTGGGGGTCGCGCGGGCGGAAGGCCCCCGCTGCCTCCTCGACCAGGATCTCGGTCTCGCGCGGATCGGTGGTCATGGCAGAACCTCCGTCAGATCGACGCCGCGGCGCTCGAGGCACTCGGCCAAAAGCTTGCGCGCGCGCGTGACGTTTTGCAGAAACGTGTTGAGCCGCATGCCCAGCCGCTCGGCCAACACTGCGTCGGGCTCGCCCCCGGCCGCCGCCAGCCGCTGTGCCAGCGCGGCCGCCGGCTTTCCCGGCAGCTCGCCCCGGCAGTCCTCGATTGCCTGCCGCAGCAGCGGATCGGGATCGTTCGCCGGATCGCCGACCTGCGCATCGGCCAGCGCGCGCTCGAGCGCGTGCGCCTCTTCCGGCAGCAGCCGCGCGCGCCGCAGCTCATCGAGCGCCAGGTTGCGCGCGATGCGCACGCCCAGTCGCAGAAGCCCGTTGGGCCGTCCGTCGGCCGCAAAGCGCGGCGCGACCTGCCATACCCGCAGGAGCGCCTCCTGCAGCACCGCTTCCACGTCCACGTGAGCTGCCAGGGCGCGCAATCCCCGGCGCAGACAAGGCTCGGCGCCGGCGACCCATCGGCCAAATGCGTCCGGGTCGCCGGCGACGATTGCACACACATGCTGGTCCAGATCGACCAGGTCACACCTCGATCACGATCGCGCCCAGATCGATCTCGCGCACCTCGCCCGTAGGCTCGTGCTCGAGCTCCAGCACGAGCCGGATCACGCGCCCGCGCGCGACCCGGCCCGACCGCGTCGTGCGCGCTTCCTCGACGCGCGCCCGGATCGTGAGCCCCTCAGCGCCCGACACCTGGGCCTCGGCGGGCGGCGCCCAGTCGAGCTCGTCGGGCGCCAGGATCTCGATGACCAACTCGCGACCCTTGCTGAGCACGATGCGGCCGCGCAGCCTCGGCTGGCCGGGCTCCGGGCCTGGCCGCCGTCCCTCGAACTCCTCCCGCTTCCCCTTCTTGGCTTCGTCGGCCGGGGCGGGCTCGTACTCGGCGGTTTCATCCATCACGATGCCGCGCTCGCGCTCGAGACCCATGTCATCCTTGTCGGCCCGGCCGCCGCCACTGAGCGCATTGGCCAGCTTGTCCATGATTCCGAGCCCGCGCCGCCGCGCTTGCGGGCGCGTGGCAGCCGGCGGGGGAGCCATGGTCGGCCCGCCCAGAACGCCGGTCTGCGTGGCCGCGGCCCCGCTCGGCGCCATATACAGCGCCGACTTGGGCGCCGCCGCTGCCACCATGCCACCGGCCGCGCGCAGACCCAGTCCCTCCATCGACACCCCATGCGGCAGCTCCTGCGGCACCCGCTCGCGCCGCAGTGGCTCGCGCGGATCCACCGTCTTTTCCTCGCTCACCGCGAGCCACGACGTGAGCCGGGTCGCGATCTGGAAATCGAGCCCGATGCGCTCGATGGCGCGGTCCAGCTCGCCGGCCTGGCCCAGCGCGGCAATCTGCATCTCCAGATCCTCGACCGCCTCGCGGCCATAGAGCGCCACCACGGCCTGACTGCCGCTGCCCGGCGCCGCCGCCGGCACCGGGGTGCGATCCTCCCACATCCCGTCGGCGCCGCGGCCGCGCACGCGCAGCTCGCCACCCTCGGGCCGCAGCTTGACGCCCACCAGCGCGGGCGCGCCGCCGAACAGGTCGGGCAGCTTGCGCGGCGCGTGCTCCTCGAGCGCGCTGCCCGAAAGCTCGAGCTCCACCACGAGCGGCGCCGCCGTACGCGCACACAGCCGGCCGGCCGCCCGCTCGGGATCCTCGCCCAGCCCGATCACGACCTCGACGCCCCGGCCCGCCCGCGCCGCCGGTGCGGTCAGCGAGCGGTTGACCGCCGAGCCCACGCCCACCGTGTGCAGGCGCGACGATTTTGGCAACTTATCGCAGATGGTGCCGATGACTTCGGTCTCGAATCCGATCGCACCATCGGTCACCAGCACGATCTGGCGCTGCGCGTCGCCGCGCAGCGGGGTCAGCGCTTCCAGAATCCCGCTCCGCATCTCGGTCCCGCCGCCCGCCTCCAGCCCGGCCAGCCACTCGCGCGCCTCGGCCAGCGCGGCCGCCGTCGCCGACACCGCGTGCCTCTTCCAGCGCGAGGCCCGATTGGAGAATTCGATCATCTCGAGCCGGTCCTGGTCACGCAGCGTGCCCAGAAGCGCCATCACGACATGCTTGGCCTGCTCGATCGGCTCCCCGGACATCGAGCCCGAGGTGTCGAGCAGCACGATCAGATCGCGCGGCACCCGGCGCGGCGCCTGCTCCGGCCGCGGCGGCACCAGCGTCAAAAGTCCATAGCCGTGCCCCGCGTGCGGGCGCCCGTCCTCGGGCCGCGCCACGTCGAGCGCCAGCCCCACCTTGGGCTGCGCCACCGGCCAGCGTACGACCAGATCGCGGTCGAGCTGCGCCCCGCCATCGGCCTGCAGGCCCACCTTGCCGCCCGCGCCCACATGCAGCGCGTGCGACGGCGACTCGGGCCGCCGGCCTTGGGCGATCGCATCCCGGATCGCAAGCTCCATCGTGACCCGTGCCGGCAGCTCGGAGTCGGCGACCTCCACGGTCACCCGCTCGGCGTCGGGCACGCGGCCGGCTGCGCCCTGGTAGCGCGGCATGGCCGCGGTCGGAAAGCGCCATTCCCAGGCCCCCTCATCCAGCCAGCGCAGCCGCTGGTCGATCGTGATCTCGGCAACCACTTCGGCGTGCGCCGGGATGTTGCCGATTTCCTGCGTGAACAGGCTCGAGCGCTCCTGCTCGACCAGAGCGGCCGACCGGCCCTGCGCCAGCGCCTCCTCGAATCGCTCGCGCGCGGCTGCGCGCCGATCGACCTCGCCCACGATGCGGCGCTCGCCAATCTGGAACGCATAGCCGGACACGGCGCCGTCGGCCGGCAGCGGCATCAGGTAGGTGACCGCCAGCGGCTCGTCGTAAGGATTGACGAAGCGCTGGGTCAGGGTCACGCGCGCGATGCCGGCGCGCGCGTCGGCGGCCAGCTGTGCGCCGCGAAACGGCAACGTCCGGCCGTCCGCGGTCACCAGGCGGGCGCCGCTCGAGTCAGCGGTTGAGGTTGAGGTGGACATTCTGGGTGCGGGTCTCATTTTGCTCCTCCGTTTGGAATCCTTTCAATGGAGCAACGGAGAAGCCGCTTCGCCAGTGACAGCGCTCTTGTAACTATCTGAAATTAAAGCAGACGCGCCAGCTCGGCAACGAGATCCGGCTCCGCCACCAGGCGCTCCTCACCCGATGCCATGTCGCGCAGCTTGACGCTCTTCTGGCGAAGCTCGTCCTCGCCGACCAGAAGCGCCAGGCGCGCGCGCAGCTTGTCGGCCCGCTTCATCTGGGCCTTGAAGCTGGACGGCTTGTGCGAAAGCTCGACCCGCCGGCCGGCCAGACGCAGCCGGTGCGCGGCAGCCAGTGCCCAGCGCTGGGCGGCGGCACCGTGGGCCACGATGAACAGGTCGAGGCCCGGATCGAAGCTCTCGGCCGGGCGCGGAATGGCCAGAGCCAGCCGCTCGACTCCAATGGCGAAGCCGAACGCGGGCGTTCCGGCCGGCCCGCCCAGCTCCAAAACCAGGTTGTCGTAACGGCCCCCGCCGCACAGCGCGTTCTGGGCGCCCAGCTCGCCCGAGCTGGACACCACTTCGAATACGGTGCCCGTGTAGTAGTCGAGCCCGCGCACCAGGCCCGGCTCCTCGGCAAACCCGACTGCGAGCGCACCCAGCGCCGCCTTGACCCCGTCGTAGTGCGCGCGCGAGGCCTCGCCCAGGTGATCGGTGACCTTGGGCGCGCCCGCCGCGACCCGCATACACGACTCGTTCTTGCAGTCGAAGATGCGCAGCGGATTGAGCTCGAGCCGCCGCTTGCAGTCCTCGCACAGCGCGGACAGATGCTGCCGAAAATACGCGACCAGCGCGTCCCGATAGCGCGGCCGGTCGTCGGGCCCGCCCACGCTGTTCAGGCGCACCGCCACCCCGGGCACGCCCAGCTCCGAAAACAGCGCTACCACCATCGCGATCACCTCGGCATCGAGCGTGGGCTCGCCGACGCCCAGCACCTCGGCGCCAATCTGGTAGAACTGCCGGTAGCGGCCGCGCTGCATGCGCTCGTAGCGGAACATCGGGCCCAGGTAGTACCAACGCGTGACCGGCTCCTGGACCGCCACGCTGTGCTCGATGTAGGCGCGTACGGCCGGCGCCGTGCCCTCGGGTCGCAAGCTCAGCGAGCGGCCGTCGCGGTCCTCGAAGGTGTACATCTGCTTCTCGACGATGTCGGTGGCCGCGCCCACGCCGCGCACGAACAGCGCGGTCGGCTCGACCAGCGGCGTGCGCACCTCACGATAGCCGAACCGCTCGAATAGCGCGCGCGCGCTCCGCTCGATGAAGCCCCACTTGGCGACCTCGGGCGGGAAGAGGTCGTTCATGCCCTTTACGCCCTGGAACCGTTCAGCCATCGCGCCTTACTCAGTCCTCACCACGTATTCGCCCGGCAGCAGGGCCAGCAGGGCGGAGGTCGCGCTCTCGACCTCGCCCGCGCGCTTGGATTCGAGCGTGACCTTGACCCGATAGCCGGCCGGATCCAGCTTGGGATAGCTGCCGATGTCGACGCCCGGGAACTCGACCTGCACCTGTTCGAGAAAAGCCGCCACCGCGCCCTCGTCGGCGTTCAGGTAGACCACGCGCAGGTGGAATGGCTCCACGCGGAACTGCTCGCGGATGGCCGAGAACTTGCGACGAAAAATCTCGGGCACGCCGGGCAGGATGTAGACGTTTCGCATGGCGACCACCGGCCAGTGCTGGATCTCGGAGGCGCGGACGAAGTGGCAGCCTTCGGGCACATCGGCCATGCGCAGGTTGCGCTCGTTGAGGCGCTCGCCGTAGTAGGTCCTGAGCAGCCCTTCCAGCTCGGGATGGCGCACCACCTTGGAGCCGAAGGCGCGCGCGACCCCCTCGATGGTCAGATCATCGTGCGTCGGGCCCACGCCGCCCGAGGTGAACACGTAGTCGTAGCGGGCCGAGAACTCCCGGACGGCTTCGACGATCTCATCCATCACGTCCGGGATGACCGCGATCCGGCGCAGCGCGACCCCGAGCTCGCGCAACTCCCCGATCAAAAAGCGAGCGTTGGCGTCCTCGGTCTTGCCCGACAGGATCTCGTTTCCGATGACGATGATGCCGGCGCTCTTCAAGATCCTCATCCTAGTACAGGAACCCGACCCGGCAAAGCGCGCGGGCAGCTTAAACGTATGCTTGACCAGCACCGACCGGCATGGCACATACTTGTTCTTTGGGGACGCCAGTGCCGGTGAATGGCCGTCTGCAAAGACGCACGCTTATTTTGCGCCGCCGTCTTGCTCGCCCTGGGCGCTAGCTCAGGCTGCGGCGAGGGCGGCTCCGGCGCCAACCAGGACGCGGGCTCAGGCGGCACCGGCGGCGCCGGCGGTCCGCCCTCCGGCGCCTGCTTGAACGTCAAGCGGAGCGCGCCGCCGCGTGGGCCCGGCGGCTGCTGCCAGAGCGACACCGACTGCGACAGCCCCGGCTTCTGCCTGGGCGGCTGGTGCTCGCGCAACTGCGCGGCCGACGGCGACTGCATGCCGCTGGCGCCGCCGACACCGTTTCCCGCGTCCACCCAGATGCGCTGCATCAGCGAGCCCATGATTGGGCTCTTGGGCTTCTGCTGGCCCGGCTCGGCCGCTCCCTGCAACAACGTCAGCCTGCGCTGTCCGCCCGGCGAGCAGTGCGGGGTCTGGTTCTCGGCTTCCGCCACCGGGCCGCCCGACGGCGGCGCCTATGCGAACGGGCTGGCCGCACGCTGCATCGCCCGGTACGACAATCCGGTGCCCAAGCCGGTCGGCGAGTCGTGTGACGAGGATCTTTTATACGAGTGCCCGGCGCCGGTGGGGCTGTATCACAACTGCCTGGCCGGCATGTGTACGCAGGGCTGCGACCCGTCGGTGGCGATGTCGTGTCCGCCCTCGACCGAATGCTTCGGGCCGCTGGCGGCCTCGCTGCGCTCGAGTGGGACTCGGTACGAGGGCGCCGGGCTGTGCACGGGCCCTTCGTGCGGCCACATCCAGTTCTCGAACCCGCCGCTTCCGGGCGACGTGCGCACGGCCGGCAGCCCGACCGCGTGCGGGGCCGGGCGCTACTGCGCACCGTTCGACTTCCGCGATCACCAGCTCGACACCATGTGGCTGCAGTGCGCGAACATCGATCCCAGCGGCCACCCCAGCGGTGATTCCGCCGACACCCAGTGCCAGCAGCAGCGCATCCTGGGCCAGTCCTGCCAGTACACCGCCAACTGCCTGCAGATGCCCCCCCTCCCGGACCCGATCGGCAGTCCGTGCCGCTCGCCCGACGACTGCGGGACCACCCTAGTGTGCGTCACGCTGCAAGGGACCTATGTTCAGAGCGGAGCGCTCGGCACCTGCTCGCCGCCGCCGCCGGACGGCTTCTGCAGCACCATGTGCCGGCGTGACAGCGACTGCGGCACCGAGTTTGGCGGAAGCCCCATCTGCCTGGAGGTCTCGGCCGGTCGCTATCCGAACGGAGCCGGCGCGAGCCTGCCCTACTGCTTCTCGCATGGGCAGGCCTTCCCGTTCGGCGAGCCGCCGGCCTGCACGAGCGAATCAACGTGCAGCCAGGCGCCTGCGCTGCCCCACACGAGCTGCGTGCCGGTCAGCCTGCGCTCGTCGCAGGCGTTCTGCCAGTCGGGCGTGCCCGGGGATCTGAGCGGCCCCCCGTGCGTGGTGCCCAATCAATTGTGCCCGCCGCTGGCCGACAGCCTGTGCCTGCGGGCGAGCGACGGCGCGCTGCATTGCACGAATCTCGCGAGCGCCCGCTCCGAGGGCGCCGCCTGCGACAACGGCTCCGAGTGCAAGAGCGGCAACTGCTGGAACCGGCGGGCGCGTTCGGTCCTGAACTCGCCGCAGACCGCGCGCTGCTCGGCCATCTGCCACACGACCGCCGACTGCGCGCCCGTCATGACCTGCGTGGCCCTGCGCGCGAGCGACAACGGAACCCCCACGCCCGACGACGACAACGTGCTCGGGCTGTGCGTGACCCAGGTGCCAGAAAGCCCCAGCGAGCAGTGCCGCTCCGACGCCGATTGCACGGGCCCGATCGGGCACGGCAACAAGTGCAATACGACCTCGAGCGCGTGCTACCTGGCCCGCGCGCAGATCGGCGATGGCTGCAGCAACGACGCCGACTGCAACGACGGCCAGACCTGTTTCCTGGGCTTCCCGGGTGGCTACTGTATCCAGTACGGCTGCGATCCCGGCTCGAGCGCTGCCGGCAATTGCCCGACCGGGGCCACCTGCGTGCCCCAGGGCGGCGGCACCGGAGCCTGCTTGCGAAGCTGCATCACGGGCCTCGACTGTCAGCGCCCATCGTACATCTGCGAATCGACGACCCACACCTGTCAGCCGTGAAGGTAGGCCCGAAGGCGGTTCGGTCGGCTTGACCGAGCGGCGCGCCCTGATAGACTGCGTCCCAATGCCGCGCCGACCCTCGCCGCCCGAGGAGCATCTGGTCCTCCGTCGCGAGATCATGGACGGGCCCGGTATCGCGCGCGCGCTGCGCCGGATTGGGCACGAGATTGTCGAGCGCAATCGTGGGGTCGGGGATCTGGTCCTGGTCGGTATCCGCACCGGGGGCGCCTATCTGGCCGAGCGGCTGCGCGCCCTGCTCAAAGAGATCGAGGGGCGCGACGTGCCCTGCGGCATCGTGGATATCGCGCTCTACCGCGACGACGTGTTCCGCGGGCTGCCGCGGCCCGAGGTCGGGCCGACCGAGCTTCCGTTCCCGATCGAGGATCAGGTGGTGGTGCTGGTCGACGACGTGCTTTTCACCGGCCGCACGGTGCGGGCTGCGCTGGACGAGCTGATGGAGTTCGGGCGACCGCAGGCGGTACAGCTGGCCGTGCTGATCGACCGCGGCCATCGCGAGCTGCCCATCCACGCCGACTACGTGGGCGCGAGCGTGCAGACCACGCGCCGCGAGTCGGTGCGCGTCATGTTGCGCGAGGGTGGAGACGCCGAGGACCGGGTGGTGCTGCGGGAGAAGGTGGGCTGATGCCGGGTTTTCCACATCGCCACCTTCTGGGCATCGAGCCGCTCAGCGCGACCGACATCACGACCGTGCTCGACCTGGCCCAGACGTTTCTCGAGATCTCGGAGCGGCCGCTCAAGAAGGTGCCCACGCTGCGCGGCAAGACGGTCATCAATCTGTTCCTGGAGCCGTCGACGCGCACGCGCACCAGCTTCGAGATCGCGGCCAAGCGGCTGTCGGCCGACGCCATCAACATCAGCGGCCAGGCCTCGTCGGCGGTCAAGGGCGAGACGCTGATCGACACCGCGCGCAACCTGATGGCCATGGCGCCCGACGTGATCGTGCTCAGGCACCAGCACTCAGGGGGACCGCATCTGATCGCGCAGCATGTCGACGCGGCGGTCATCAATGCCGGCGACGGCGCGCACGAGCACCCATCGCAGGCGCTGCTCGACTGCCTGACCATCCGCAAGCACAAGGGCCGGGTCGAGGGGCTCGAGGTCGCGATCTGCGGCGACATCGCGCACTCGCGGGTTGCGCGCTCCAACCTGTATGCGCTCGGCAAGCTGGGCGCTCACGTGCGCGTGGGCGGGCCGCAGACCATGCTGCCCGCGGGCATCGAGGCCCTGGGCGTGCGCGCCCTGTCGCGGCTCGAGGAGGCCATCGAGGGCGCCGACGTGGTCATGATGCTGCGCATCCAGCGCGAGCGCCTGGGCGGGGCCGCGCTGTTCCCCAACACGCGCGAATACAGCCGCTACTTCGGGCTCAACGCGCGCATGCTCGAGCGCGCGCGGCCCGACGCCATCGTCATGCACCCGGGACCCATCAACCGGGGCGTGGAGCTGGATCCGTCGATTGCGGATGGCCCGCGCTCGGTCATCTTGGACCAGGTCAAAAACGGGGTCGCGGTGCGGATGGCCCTCCTGTACCTTTTGGCCGGGGGCGGCCCGACGGTCGAAGGCTGACACGGCCAGGACGGGCTGCCGGCCCTTTTGCGCCCGAGAAGTGATGTTGACTGGGGTCGCCACCTGGTGCACGGAAGCAACACACCGCGCTACAGTGGTGCACCAGATTGGAGCCTGGGCCCCCCAGAATGGGGCACCCAGAGCGCGTCTTCCGCACTTGCTCCATACGTAACCCCGCGTACTTTCGAATCCGCTCGAAAAATTGCCGACACGTATTGAGTTGGCGCACATCCTGCTTGTACTCCTCCAACGCACCAGGGGGGCCTCGATGGAAAGTCTGTACGCTGACCTACTCCAGCGCGAGCTGGCGAGCTTCAATCAGCGGCGCCTACGTCCCGCACTCCCCCACGAGGGCTGGCAGGCCGAGCTGGCTGAGGAAACGCGGTTGCGCATTCAGGAGGAGCAGTTCCTGGACGCTTTTCGGCGCCCGATTGCGGAGCGGGCGCGGCGGGCGCCCGCGGATCCGGACGGGTTCGTGGCCTGGTTCGAGGAGCTGCGCGCGAGCGGCCCGGGTCAGGGGGACCCGCTGTTCCCGTGGCTCGAGACCACCGCGACCATGCGCGAGATGCGCTGGTTCCTCACCCAGGAAGTGGCGGGTGAGGCCGGGTTCGACGATCTGGTCGCGCTGGCGCAGATCAAGCTGCCCATTCAGCCCAAGCTCGAGCTGGCGCGCAATTATTGGGACGAGATGGGGCGCGGCGGTGAGCCGGGCATGCACGGCCCCATGCTGGCGCGCGTGGCGCGCACGCTGGAGGTGGACCTGACCGCCGACGTGGTTCCGGAGGCGCTGGCGCTGGCCAATCTCGTGACCGCGTTCGCGGTCAATCGCCGCTACGCCTACCACGCCATCGGCGCGCTGGGCGTGATCGAGCTGACCGCACCTGACCGGACGCGCAGCGTCAACCTGGGCCTCAAGCGGCTGGGCGTGAACGCGCACGTCCGGCAGTATTTCGCGCTCCACTCGACGCTCGACATCGAGCACTCGATTGCGTGGAACCGCGAGGTGCTGCGGCCGCTGGTGGCACAGCAGCCCGCGATCGCGGTCGCGCTGGCCGAGGGGGCGCTGATGCGCCTTTCGGCAGGGGCGGCCTGCTTCGACCGGTATCGGCGCCATTTCGGCCTCGGACCGAGCTGATGGCGGCGACGGTCGTCGTCAGCGCCGTACAGTGCGCCGGCGCCGGGCATGGACGCGAGGCCGGCTGCCGCTACCAGGTGGCCTGGTCGATCAACCCGCACATGGTTGTGGGCTCGGTCGATTTCGAGGTCGCACGGGCGCAGCATCAGGCGCTCAGGCAGCTGCTCGCGCGCGCGGGCGCCCAGGTGATCGAGCTCGGGTTCGTACACGATGCGCACGATTCGGTGTTTACCAAGGACCCGGCGTTGCTTCTGGAGCGACGCGGTGGAAGGTGCGCGCTGCTGGCGCGCCCGCACTTCGCCGAGCGGCGGCAGGAGCAGGCGGCGCGCGCGCGCGACTACGAGGCCCTGGGCTTCGAGGTCGCAGCGGGGCCGGGCCCGACCTGGGAGGGCGGGGACGTGGCGCTGCTGCCCGACGCGGGCGGCCTCCTGCTCGGGTTTGGTCAGCGCACCAGCCGCGCGGCTGCGGACTGGCTGGCGGATAAGGCCGATCTGCCGGTGACGCCGCTTGAGCTTACAGATCCGCACCTGTTCCATCTCGATATGGCGCTCTCTGTGCTCCCCGACGGAGCCGTCATCGCATGCGCGGATGCATTTGCGCCCGCCTCGCTGCGCGCGCTGGCGGCGACCGGCGGCGTGCGCGAGCTGTTCCTGGTTCCGCGCGCGGACGCGCTGGCGTTCGGGCTCAATCTGCTGTTCCTGGGCGACGTGGTGGTTGTGGGCGCGCGCGTGCCTCGGGTCGAGCAGATCCTGCTCGCACGGGGCTATCGGCCCCTTCACACGCCGCTCGACCAGTTTCATCGCGCCGGTGGCGGGGCGGCCTGCCTGGTGACCGAGGTGCATCGCGACCGGCGCGTGGCTGCGGTGGCCGATCGGCGGGCGGCCGGCCTGGGCGGCTGATGGACCTGTACGGGCGGCTCTTTCGCGGGCTGCTCCATCCGGCCTGGGAAAGCGGCATCCGCAGGCGGCCCACCCTGCGCCACCTCAGGGAGCTCAAGCGGTCGCAGTGGTGGAGCGAGGACGAGCTGCATGCGCTGCAGTGCCGGGAGCTCGAGCGCCTGGTGCGCCATGCCTACCGGCATGTGCCGCTGTACCGGGCCCGGTTCGAGGCGGCCGGCCTGGCTGAGGGCGACGTGCGCACGCCCGCGGATCTGGCCCGGCTGCCCATCCTGACCCGCGACGAGGCGCGTGACCAGGCCCGGGAGCGCGAGTCCGTGGTTCCGCCGCTGCCGAGCCTGCGCAAGCAGACCAGCGGCACCACCGGGCAGCCGCTCCTGTTCGGCTACGAGCCCGCGAGCGAGCACTTCAGGCAGGCGGTCAAGCTGCGCGCCTACGAGTGGGCCGGCTACCGGCCCGGCGACAAAGCGCTGTTTTTCTGGGGCGCGCCGCTGCCGCATGCACCTCCGCTCACGACGCGGGCCAAGATCGCGCTCGATCGGCGCCTCAAGCGCGAGCGGCATGTGCCCTGCGCAGTCATGACAGTCGAGCGCCTGCGCGAGGTGGTGCGCGCGATCGAGCGTGAGCGGCCGCAGGTGCTGGTGTGCTACGCGCAGGCGGGCGCCGAGCTGGCGCGCTTCGTCAATCAGGAGCGGCTCCGGCGTTGGGACACGCTGCCCGTGATCTGCGGCGCCGAGCGCCTACTGGCGCACGACCGCGCCGATCTGATGAAGGCGTTCGGAGAGGCGGTCTTCGACACCTACGGCTGCCGCGAGGTCATGCTGATTGGCTCCGAGTGCGCGGCTCATCAGGGCCTCCACCTCGCGATGGAGAATGTGATCGTCGAGATCGTCGTGACCGAGGCTGACGGGAAGAAGCGGGCGGCCCAACCGGGCGAGGTGGGCGAGGTCGTGCTCACCGACCTGCACAATCTGGGCATGCCTTTCATCCGTTATGCCAACGGCGACGTGGCGGTCGCGGGCGAGCGCGAGCGCTGCCCGTGCGGACGGGGGCTTTTGCGCATCCGGTCGGTGGAGGGGCGCAGCTCGGAAACCCTGCGCGACGGCCGGGGCGCCGCGGTGAGCGGGCTGGCATTGTCCTTTCTGTTTCACGACATCGCGGGCGCGGTGCGCCAGTTCCAGGCCATCCAGCACCGCGACCGCTCGGTGACCATCAACCTGGTGCTCAGTCAGCCCCTGTCGGCGGAGACGCTGGACTCGGTGCGGGCGCACGGAGCGCGCCTGCTCGAGGGGGTCGCGGTCGAGGTGCGGACGGTCGCCGAGCTGCCGCGCAACCCGGCCGGCAAGCACAACCTGGTCGTGGTCGAGCGCGGCTGAGCGCGCTTACAGCGCGTGCTGCTCGACCACCTTGTCGCGCGGCGCGAACACGGCGTACAGGACCGGCAGGACCAGGAGCGTGAGCGCGGTGGCGCTGACCAGGCCGCCAATGACCACGACCGCGAGCGGGCGCTGTGTCTCCGAGCCGATGGCATGCGAGACCGCCGCTGGAAACAGGCCCAGCGCGGCCAGAAGGGCCGTCATCAGCACCGCGCGCAGCCGGGCCTGGCTGCCCCGGATGCAGGCCTCGTGGAGCGGCACCCCGGCGTGCCGTTCGCGGTCGATGGCCGCCACCACCAGCACCCCGTTCAGAACCGCCTGACCCATGAGAGCGATGAAGCCGACGCAGGCCGCCACCGACAGGTTCAGATTGGTCAGCCACAACCCGACCACGCCTCCGATGAGCGCAAACGGCACGTCGATGAGAATGAGCAGCGCGGAGCGCAGGGAGCCGAAGGTCCAGAACAGAAGCAGGAACATCAAGAAAATCGACAGCGGGATGACCACGGCCAGCCGGCGCATGGCGCGCTGCTGGTTCTCGAACTCGCCGCCCCAGATCATGTAATAGCCCTCGGGCAGCTTGACCTCGCGCATGACCCGCTCGCGCGCTTCATTCACGAAGCCGCCCAGATCGCGCCCGCGCACGTTGAACTTGACGGCCGCGAAGCGCGAGTTGGCCTCGCGGTTGATGGCGGCCTTGCCGGCCTGCACGTCCACCGCGGCAATCGCCGACAGCGGGATCCGGCCCCCGTCGGGTGTCGACACCGGGATATGCCGGATGGCCTCGATGCTCGAGCGGTAGGCCTCGCCCAGGCGCAGGGTGACACCAAAGCGCTTCTCACCCTCCCACAGCTGCGTGGCTACCTTGCCCCCGATCGCGGTTTCGACCACCGTTTGCACGTCCGCAATGTTGACCCCGTAGCGCGCGGCCGCCGACCGGTCGACCTTGATCTGAAGCTGCGGCAGGTCGCCGGCCTGGAACACGCCCAGGTCCGCCACCCCGCGCACGCTCGCCAGCACGCGCTTGCATTCCTCGGCCTTGCGCTCGAGCAGGTCGAGCCGCTCGCCAAAGATCTTCACCGACACCTGCCCGAAGATCCCGGAAATGTTCTCCTCGACATTGTCCTTGATGGGCTGCGAGAAGTTGAACTCGATGCCGGGTACCCGGTGCAGCCGCTCCGACATGTCCTCGATCAGCTTCTCGCGCGAAACCCCGCGCCGCCACCTGTCCATCGGGTGAAGGTCGACGAAGATCTCGAGGTTGTTGGTGAGCGTGGGGTCGGTGCCGTCCTCGGGACGGCCGAGCTGCGTCAGCACCTGGCGCACTTCCGGGAAATCGCGGAACACGCCCACCAGGCGCGGCACCCATTTTTCGCCCTCGGACAGCGAGATGCTGCCGGGCAGGGTGAAGGTCACGTAGAAGGAGCCCTCGTTCAGCTCGGGCAGGAACTCGGTGCCCAGGCGCGTCAACAGGGCCAGCGCGCCCACAAGGGCCAGCCCGGCCAGGCCCAGCGTGAGGCGGCGGTGCTCGAGCACCAGCGCGAGCGCGGGCGCGTAGGGCTTGCGCAGCCCCGACACCAGCGGCGACTCGCGCTCGCGCACCGGGCGCCGCAGGACGGTCACCGCCAACGCCGGGATCAGGGTCAGGGAGAACACGAGAGCGCCCAGAAGCGCCGACACCACCGTGTTGGCCATGGGCGCGAAGATGCGGCCCTCGACCCGTTGCAGCGCGAAAATGGGCACGTAGGCCACGATGATGATGAGCAGCGAGAACAGGGTGGGGCGGCCCACCTCGGCGGCGGCGTGAAACACCACCCCGCGCCGGGTCGCGAAATCGCGCGGCCGGTGCAGCGCCAGGTGCGCGAAGATGTTCTCGACGATCACGACCGCGCCGTCGACGATGATGCCGAAGTCGACCGCGCCCATCGACAGCAGATTGGCCGACAGCTTGCGGAAGTCGAGATAGGCAAACGACGACAGCAGCGCCAGCGGAATCACGGCGGCCACGATGGCCGCCCCGCGCAGATCGACCAGAAACGCGAGCAGGATCACGAACACCAGGGTCGCGCCCAGGGCCAGGTTCTCGCCCACCGTGCGCAGGGTCCGGTTGACCAGATCGGTGCGGTCGTAGAACGGGTTTACGCGCACGCCCTTGGGCAGCACGTCGGCGTTCAGGTGCGCGATCTTCTCGCGCAGATGGGCCAGCACCTCCGACGGGTTGGCCTTCTTGCGCATGAGCACGATGCCCTCGACCGCCTCGGGGTCGCTGAGCGCGCAGCGCGGGGGCGCGGGCGCTCCCGGACCGGCCAGCTGGGCACAGTTGCGCGGGCCCGAGTCGCGGGTCACCGCGCCTCGCGGCGGCACCTCGCCTTCGCTGACCGTGGCGACGTCGCGAACCAGAACCGGCACGCCGCGGCGCGTGGTCACCACGACGGCACGGATGTCGTCGAGGCCCTGCAGCGCTCCGATGCCGCGCACCACGTACTCCTGCGGGCCCCGCTCGATGTAGTTGCCACCCGCGTTCGCGTTGGAGCGCGCCAGCGCATCCTGGACCTGGCTCAGCGTCAGCTCAAGCGCGCGCAGTCGCGAAAGGTCGATGTCGACGTGAAACTCCTTGAGGTAGCCGCCATAGCCCACTACCTCGACCACGCCCGGCACCTGGCGCAGCTCGCGCTCGACGATCCATTCCTGGATGGTGCGCAGCTCGAGCGGTGACTTCTCGGGGCCCTCGAGCGTGTAGCGGTAGACCTCGCCGATGGGCGTGAAGAGCGCGCCCAGCCGCGCTTCGGCGTCGGACGGCAGCTCCACATCCCGCAGCCGCTCGCCCACCTGCTGGCGCGCAAAGTAGTCGTCGACGCCTTCCTCGAAGGTGAGCGTGATGTAAGACAGGCCGAACATGGACACCGAGCGCAGCCGATACAGGCCCGGCAGACCGTTGAGCTCGTGCTCGAGCGGCAGCGTGACCTGGCGCTCCACCTCCTCGGCAGCGCGTCCCGGGTAGAGCGTGATGACGTGCACCATGGTGTCGGTGACGTCGGGGAAGGCCTCGATGGGCAGGCGCGTGAAGGCGACGTAGCCCCAGGCCGCGAACACCAGCGTCAGGAAAGCCACGACTCCGCGTTGATGGAGCGAGAAGCGGATCAGGCGATCGATCATGCGGCCGGCTCGGTGCCGCGCTTGGGCGCGAACACGAAGTATAGAACCGGTAGCACGAGCAGTGTGAGCGCAGTGGCGCTGACCAGGCCCCCAATCACGACCACCGCCAGCGGGCGCTGGGTTTCCGAGCCGATGCGGTGCGAGAGCGCGGCCGGCAGGAGGCCCAGCGCGGCCAGAAGCGCCGTCATCAGGACCGCGCGCAGCCGGGCCTGGCTGCCCCGGATGCAGGCCTCGAGGAGCTCGACGCCGGCGGCGCGCTCGCGATCGATCGCGGCCACGACCAGAACGCCGTTCAGGACCGCCTGCCCCATCAGGGCAATGAAGCCGACGCAGGCGGCCACCGACAGGTTGAGCCGCGCCATGTGGAGCCCGACTACCCCCCCGATGAGCGCGAACGGAACGTCGATCAGAATCAGGAGCGCCGAGCGCAGCGAGCCAAAGGTCCAGAACAGGAGCAGGAACATGAGGCCGATTGAAAGCGGAATCACGATCGCGAGCCGGCGCATGGCGCGCTGCTGATTCTCAAACTCGCCGCCCCAGACCACGTAATAGCCCTCGGGCAGATGCACTGCCTCGGCCACCCGCGCGCGCGCCTCCGCGATGAAGCCGCCCAGGTCACGGCCGCGCACGTTGAGCTTGACCGCCGAGAAGCGCGAGTTGGCCTCGCGGTTGATGGCGGCCTTGCCGCTCTCGAGGCCGATCTCGGCCAGCGTGCCCAGCGGGATGCGGCTGCCATCCTGGGTCGCCACCGGGATCTGACGAATGGCCTCGGGATGATCCCGGTAGGATGCGCCCAGGCGCAAGGTCACGCCAAACCGCTTCTCGCCCTCCCACATCTGGGTGGTCACCCGGCCCCCGATTGCGGTCTCGACCACGTCATCGATGTCGGCGATGTTGATGCCGTAGCGGGCGGCGGCGTCGCGGTCGACCCGGATCTGGAGCTGCGGCAGGTCGCCGGCCTGGAAGATGCCCAGGTCGGCCACCCCGCGCACTCCGCTGAGCACGCGCTTGACCTCGCTGGCGGCCTGCTCGAGCACCTCCAGCTTCTCGCCAAAGATCTTGACCGAGACCTGGCCGAACACGCCGGCGATGTTCTCCTCGACGTTGTCCTTGATGGGCTGCGAAAACGAGAACTCGATGCCGGGCACCTGCGAAAGCCGCTGCGACATCTGATCGATGAGCCGCTCGCGCGTCATCCCGGCCGGCCACTCGGAGGGCGCGTACAGGTCGACGAAGTACTCGAGGTTGTTGGTGAGCTTGGGATCGGTGCCGTCCTCGGGCCGCCCGAGCTGGGTCAAGACCTGCCGGACTTCCGGGAAGTCGCGGAAGATCCCGGTTAGCCGGGGCACCCAGCGCTCGCCGGCCGACAGCGAAACGCTGTTGGGCAGCGTGACGTGGACATAGAACGAGCCCTCGTTCAGCTCGGGCAGGAACTCGGTGCCGAGCAGGGCCAGAAGCGCGACCGCGATCGCGAGCGCGGTGCCGGCCACGAAAAGGGTCGGCTTGCGATGCCGGAGCACCTGCTCGAGCGCCGGCTCGTACATTCGGCGACACCAGCTGACGATCGGTGATTCGCGCTCGCGAACCGGCTTGCGCAGCGCGGCCACCGCGAGCAGCGGCACCAGGGTCAGCGAGAACACCAGCGCGCCCACGAGCGCGGACGCGACCGTGTTGGCCATGGGCGCGAAGATGCGGCCCTCGACCCGTTGCAGCGCGAAGATGGGCACGTAGGCGATGATGATGATGAGCAGCGAGAACAGGGTGGGGCGGCCCACTTCGGCGGCCGCGCGGAACACCACCTCGCGCCGGGTCTCGGGGTCGCGCGGGCGCTCGGTGGCCATGCGCGCAAAGATGTTCTCCACGATCACGACCGCGCCGTCGACGATGATGCCGAAGTCGACCGCGCCCATGGACAGCAGGTTGGCCGACATGCCGCGCCAGTCCAGGTAGGCGAACGAGGACAGCAGGGCCAGCGGGATGATGGTGGCGACGATGAGCGCGCCCCGTACATCGAGCAGGAAAAGGAGCAGGATGAAGACCACCAGGCCCGCGCCCATGGCCAGGTTCTCCCCGACCGTGCGCAGCGTGGTGTTGACCAGGTCGGTGCGGTCGTAAAACGGGTTGATGTGGACGCCCCGGGGCAGAACCTCGGCGTTCACTTGCGCGATCTTTTCGCGCAGATGGCGCAGCACCTCCGACGGGTTGGCCTTCTTGCGCATCAGCACGATACCCTCGACCGCATCCGGGTTCGAGAGCGCACACTGGACGGCGCCGCGGCCCGCCTGCGCCTGCAGGCACTCGCGGGGCCCGGAATCGCGTGTGACCGCGCCCCGGCGCGGCACCTCGCCGACCGCCACCGTAGCCACGTCGCGCACCGTCACCGGCGTGCCATGCCGCGAGGCGATCACGACGCGCCGCACGTCCTCGATGCCGCGCAGAGCACCGATCCCGCGCACGACGTACTCCTGGTCCCCGTGCTCGATGTAGTTGCCGCCCGCGTTGGCGTTCGACTTTGCCAGCGCCTCCTCGACCTGGACCAGCGTCAAGTCAAGCGCGCGCATGCGCGCAAGGTCGAGATCGACGTGGATCTCCTTCTGGTAGCCGCCGTAGGCCACCACGTCGACGACCCCCGGGACCTGGCGCAACTGGCGCTCGACCACCCATTCCTGCAGCGTGCGCAAATCCATGGGCGTAAAGCCGGCGCCTTCGAGCGTGTAGCGATAGATCTCGCCGATGGGCGTGTACAAGGGACCCAGCGTGGCTTCCACGCCCGCGGGCAGATCGACGTCGCGCAGACGTTCGCTGACCTGCTGGCGCGCGAAGTAGTCATCGGTGCCATCGTCGAAGGTGAGGGTGACGAACGAGAGGCCGAACAGGGACACCGATCGCAGCCGATACAGGCCCGGCAGCCCGTTCAGCTCTTTCTCGAGCGGCAGCGTGACCTGGCGCTCGACCTCCTCGGCGGCGCGGCCCTGATAGAGGGTGATGACCTGCACCATGGTGTCGGTGACGTCGGGGAAGGCTTCGATGGGCAGGCGCCGGAACGCGGCCGCGCCCCAGGCCGCGAAGGCCAGCGTGAGAAAAAGGACCACCCCGCGTTGATGCAGGGAAAATCGAATGAGCCGATCGATCATGGGGAAGATTCACCGCAGAGAACGCAGAGAGCGCAGAGGATCGAGAGGAAACTTCCGCTGCGTTCTCCGCGTTCTCTGCGGTTCCATTTCATGGCGCTAACTGCGATAGGGCAAGCGGGACTCACCGTTTGCGCGGCTGCGGAACGGCTCCAGCGTGCGGGGCGAGACCGCGAACCACTCGGCGTGGCCGCAGCCCGCGCACACCAGCATCTCGAGCTCGACCGGCCGGCTGGCCTCGTGCACTGCCAGCGGGCCCGACATCGGCGGCGGTGCGCCGGCCGAGGCCAGAACCAGACGCGGCACATGAACCAGCTCGCTGCCGCCGCAGCGCGCGCACCGCACCGGCCGCGAGGGTTCCAGGAAACCCTGGATTCGCGTCGGCTCGGGCAGCGCCTCGGGGGCCTTGGCGTGCCGGCGCAGAATGGGCGCCAGCGCGATGACCGTAACCACGATGCCGAGGCAGGTTCCGCCCAGGATCGCGGCCAGCGAGTATGCGCTCAGGAAGCTCATCACAGATCCTCGATCTCGTGCTTGAGGAAGAGCGCGCCATCGGTGACGATCTTCTCGCCCGGCCGCAGCTTGGCGAGCACGCGCACCACGCCGTCGACCTCGGGCCCCACCTCGATCTCGCGCACCTTAAACACGTTGCCCTCGGTTGCCACCACCACCTTGGTCTTCTGGCCGTCGCTGAGCACCGCGCGCGCCGGGATGACCACGAGCTTGCGGCCGCTCACATCCTTGAGCTCGACCTTGGCGAACATCTCGGGCTTGAGCTTGTGCTCCGGGTTGGGGGCCACGCAGCGCAGCTTGACCGTGCGCGTCTGCGCATCGACCACGTCGCCGATGTGCACGATCTTGCCCGCGAAGCTTTCACCGGGATAGGCCGGCACGTGCACGGTGACCTGCGCGCCCGGCTGCAAGAGCGCCAGGTCCTGCTCGTACACGTCGGCCTGCACCCACACGACGTCGAGGCTGGTGATGGTCATCAGAGCCTGCGCCTGGTCGGCCCGCACCTCCTGGCCCACAAGCGCGCTGCGCTCGACCACGGTGCCCGCGATCTGTGCATGCAGGGAGACCCGCACCGCCGGATCGGAGGCCGAGATGCCGAGCGCGCGCAGCTGGGCGGCCGTGCGCCCCACGTCGGCGCGCGACTTCTTGAACTCGGCCTCCGCTTGTGCGACCTCCTTGTCGGACACCGCGCCGTCGGACTGCAGCTTGTGCACGCGATCGATCGTCTTCTGCGCCACCTCGAAGTCGTGCTGCGCCTTGAGCGCATCGGCCTGCAGCTGGCCCACCTGCGGCGAGCTGAGCTCCACCAGCGACTGGCCGGCCCGCACCTTGTCGCCCGGCGACACGAGCAGCCGCAGCACCCGGCCGTCGATGGGTGAAGCCACCCTTTGCGTGTGGTCCTCGTCGAAGGTGACGCGGCCGGTCAGGGACACCACGGAGGCGGCATCGGACTCGCGCACCGGTTCGATCTTGATGAAGTCCAGGCGGGGGCTGCCGGGCTCGAGCTTGATGAAATCCTTCTGGTGCTCGGAGGCCTGCGCCTCGCCAGCCGGGTTTTTCTCGTTGCAGGCCAGCGCAAGCACACCGAGCAAAAGCAGCTTCTGCATCAGTGAACCTGCGCTCCCACCGCGTGATCGATATCGATCCGAGCCTGCTCGTAGTCGTACACGGTGCGCAGGTACTGCGCGCGGGTCTCGATGTAGGTCCGCTGCGCCTCCAGAAGCTCGAGCAGCGACACGGCCCCGGCCTTGTACGACTTTTCGGCCACGCGCAGGGCGGAATCGGAGCGCTCGAGCATGCCGCCACCCTCGAATACGTCGAGCAGGGAGCGGGCGCGCACGGCCCGCCGCACCGCCTCCGCCACCTCACGCTGGATCGCGAGCAGCAGCTTCTGCTCGTCGTTGCCGGCGCGGCGCAGGTCGACCTGCGCGCGTCCAATGCCGCCCTGGTTGCGGTCGAACAGCGGCAGCGGAAACGACAGGGTCAGCGCCAGCGAGTTGGGGTTGTCGCCCGACACTGTGAAGTCGTCGTGCGTATAGGCCACGCCCAGGGCGGGCTCGGGCAACGCCTCACGGCGCGCGGCGGACAGATCGGCCTGCGCCTTGCGCTGGCTCATCCGCACCGCCCGCAGGTCGGGGCGCTCGTTGAGCGCCCGTGCCGTGAGGTCGGAAAGAGAGAGCGGCGCTCGCTCGGGGGGCTTTTCCGCTGCGACTGAGGGGAGGGCCGCGGGAGAGCCAAATCCGAGGAGCGCCGCCAACTTGTGCCATGCCAGATCGAGCTCCATCTGGGCGTCGATCTCGCCGTTCTGGTACTTTAGGGATTCGAGCTCGATCTTCTTGAGCTCGGCTTCGGAGATGTCGCCGGCCTTGAAGCGCGCGCGCGACAGGCGCACGGTCTCGTCATAGCGAGAGCGGGTCTCGCGGGCCAGGTCGCGCTCGTGCTGCTCGCGCGCCACATCGGCGAAGGCCGCGCGAACCGCGTACACGACCTCGCGCAGCGCATCCTCGACGCGCAGGCGGGCCTGGTCCACGCCGCGGTCGGCCGCCTCCTTGCGTGCGCTTCGCTTGAGCCACACGTCCAGGACCTGGGTGACCGCGAGAGTCTGGACACCTTGGTCGAAGGAGCCGGGCCTTAACATCATGCCCTGGCTGTTGGCCTCGCCCAGCACGATGTTGCCGTAGGTGTAGGAGAAGTCGGGATTGGGGTAGATCCCGGCCGCGACCCGCTCGACCTGCGCAGCCTCCACGTCCAGCCGGGCCGCGATGAGGTCGCGGTTGCGCGCGAGCGCAATTGCGACGGCTTGATCCATGGTCAGCGGCGCTGCTTGAGTGAGCGCGAAGGCCACGATATAGACGGACAACGACACAGAGCCCCTCAGCGTCTGACGGTAAAGCAAGCTGCGGACCAGCCAGGAATTTCACCGCAGAGAACGCGGAGAACGCGGAGAGCGGAGAGGATCCAGAAAGAAACTTCTAGGCGCTGGTGAAAGAAACTTTCAGGTGCCCTTGAGGCCGTAGTCGGCGATCTTCTTCGCGATGGTCGGGTACGACACGCCGAGCAGGCGCGCCACCTGCGTGCGGTTGCCCTGTGCGAACTCGAGCAGGCGCGCGATGTAGTCGCGCTCGAGCTCCTCGAGCGTGGGCGGGCGGCCGCTCGCATCCAGATCGATCGCGAAGAACGGCGGCTGGCTGTCGCCGTCGCGCGTGGGGCCCGAGACCACGATGCACTCGGGGCCGATCTCTTCGCCCGGGGCCAGGATGACCGCGCGCTCGACCAGGTTCTTGAGCTCACGCACGTTGCCCGGGTAGTCGTAGCGGCGCAAAAGCAGCTCGGTCGAGGCGGCGAAGCGGGCGGCGCGCGCGCGCAGGCGACGCGAGAATTTTTCCAGGAACTGGCGCGCCAGCGGCAGGATGTCGTCGGCCCGCTCGCGCAGCGGGGGCAGCCGCAGGTGAAACACGTCGAGCCGATGGTACAGGTCGAGCCGGAAGCGGCCGGCTTTGACCTCGCCCGCCAGATCCTTGTTGGTGGCTGCAATGACCCGCACGTCGACCCGCAGATCGCGGGTGCCGCCGAGCCGCCGGAACGACATCTCCTCGAGCACCTTGAGCAGCTTGGCCTGCGTGCCCGGCTGCATCTCGCCGATCTCATCGAGAAACAGGGTGCCGCCGTCGGCGGCTTCGAACAGCCCCCGCTTCTGCGCCTTGGCGTCGGTAAAGGCACCGCGCTCGTAGCCGAACAGCTCGCTCTCGAGCAGGTTCTCGGGCAGCGACGCGCAGTTGATCTCGACCAGCGGCTGCTCGTTGCGGCGCGGGGTGCGCCGATGAATCAGGTTCGCGATCAGCTCCTTGCCGGTGCCCGACTCGCCCTGGATCAGGACCGTGGTTTCGGTCGCCTGCGCGACCTTGTCGACCATGTCCATGACCTGCCGCATGGCCGGCGACTCGCCGACCAGGAAGTCGCCCAGCGCGGCGTCGAAGCGCCCGGCCAGCTGGCGCACCTGGGAGCGCAGCCGCTTGGCCTCCAGCGCCTTGCGCACCGTCACCACCAGCTCGGGCAGCTGCAGGGGCTTGGACAAATAGTCGAACGCACCCACCTTGAGCGCCGCCACCGCGCTCTGCACGTCCGCGTAGGCGGTCGCGATCACGACCAGCGAGTCGATGCCGCGCTCGCGCGCCTCGCGCACGATTTCCTCGAGCACCTTGACGCCGTCGGTGTCGGGCAGGTTGCGGTCCAGGAGCACCAGGTCCTGCGGCTCCCCGCGCCAGGCGCGCAGGCCGGCCTCGCCGCTGGGCGCGGTCACGACCTCGAAGCCCTCGGCCGACAGCGCCTCCTCGGCCACCACCCGGAAGGTCTTCTCGTCGTCGATGACCAGGACGGTCGGCTTCATGCGCTCCGCACCTCCCGGGGCAATCGCACTCGGAACAGGGCGCCGCCGAGGTCGGAGGCGCGACCGACCTCGATCGATCCGCCGTGCGCTTCCACGAAGCGGTGCGAGGTCGGCAGGCCCAATCCGGTGCCGTTGGGCTTGGTGGTGAAGAAGGGCTCGAACAGGTGGGCCTGCGCGGGCTCGGACAGGCCCGGGCCGTCGTCGGCGATCTCGATCAGCGCAGCCCCGTCCTGCGCGGCCGCGCGCACGGTCACCTTGTGGCCGGCCTCGACCGCGTTCTTGACCAGATTCATGACCACGCTCTGCATTTTGTGGCCGTCGCACTCGACCGGCAGCGGCACGCTCGCGTCCACGGTCACCTCGGCGCCGCGGTCGGTGATCACGTCGCCCAGCATGCCGACCGCGCTGCGCACGATGGCAGCCAGATCCTGCTGCGATCGCTCGAGGCGCGGTGCGCGCGAAAACGAGAGCAGGGCGTCGGTCACGTCGCGCAGGCGGGCCACTTCCGCCAGCACCTGGGTGCGCAGCCTTTCGACGCGGGTCCGGTTCATCGGATCCTGCAGGATCAGCTCGACCGCCATGCCGAGCCCGCCCATCGAGTTCTTGAGCTCGTGCGCGATGGCGGCGGCGGTCTTGCCCATGGCCGCGAAGCGCTCGGCATCGACCAGCGCCGCCTGCGCAGCCCGCAGCTCGCGCGTGCGCTCCTCGACCCGCTGCTCGAGCTTGGCGGCCGCCTCCAGAAGCTCGTTGTCGCGCTGCCGGAGTGAATCGCCCATGCGATCGAATGCGCGCACCAGCGCGCCGATCTCGTCGGAGCGGTCGGCGCGGGGCCGATTGGATTTTTGCGGGTAGTCGCCCTGGCCGATGCGGCGCGCGGTCTGGGCCAGCGCCTCCAGGGGACGCGTGAGCGCAGCCGAAAGCACGAGCCCGGCGGCGGCGGCCAGGATGATGCCGAACGTGAGCACCAGGCCGAGCGCCCACACCTGCTTGCGCAGATCGCTGTTGAGCGACCACCACGGCCAGCGGAACACCAGCGCGTAATTGGTACCGGCCCCAACCGGTGCAAAGGCGAACAAGGAGTCCTCGCCATGGGCGCTTGCACGCAGCGTGCCCGCGGCGCCCTCGGCCGCGCTCGTGATCGCCTGCGCCCAGCCCGAGCTGGGGTCGGCCCGGTAGGCCTGTGGGTAGATGATGCGGCCCTCGTTATCGACCAGCACGCCATCGGTCAGGGGCGGCAGGCCTACCCGTAGGGACGGCGTAATCAGGTTGTCCTGACCCAGCGCAATCACGCCCACCAGGGCACCCGCGAAGCGGGCTCGCCGCACGACCGGCTGCACGATTTTGATGGTGCGGCCGACCCCGGGCTCATCGGTTGCGTAGATCTGGGGCCCGCGCAAATCGGCGCGTGCAGCCTGGAACCAGGGCCGGTCGAACAGGTTCTGGTTGCGATAGCCCGAGGTTTCGGGCACCGACCAGGCGCACTCGCCGGTCGGTGACACCGCCAGGACGGCGGTGGGGTAGAGCACCGAGTTCTTGTGCGCGCTGTCGAGCAGCTGCGCCTCCGGCAGGGGGTTGTTGTCCGACAGGTCGATCTGGGGCAGCCGCGACAGTCGCTCGAGCTCGTTCTCCAGGATGCCGAAGTTGTCGCGCAGCGCAAACGCTCGATTTTCGGCCAGCAGCTGGTGTTTGGCCAAAAGCTCGGTGCGGTTGTGTACGGCCGATTCGTAGATGAGGATGGCGCCGGTCGCTCCGATCGAGAGCGCCAGCAGGATCGAGAGCACCAGGGACAACTTGGTCCGCAGGTTCACGCACCGAAGGTTTTAGCATGCCCGCCGACGGGGAGGTAGGATGGGCACCATGCGCTTTCTCATCTTCGGCGCTACGGTGCTGGGGGCAGTCGCGATCGGGCTCCTGCTGCCACCCATCCACCAGGACCCGGCCTACCATCACTTCGCCGACGACCGGACGCTGCTCGGCATTCCCAATTGCTGGAACGTGCTCTCCAATGCGCCCTTTTTCGTGATTGGCGCGCTGGGGCTCGGGGCGACCCGGCGGGAGGCGGCGTTCGCCGAACGCTGGGAGCGCTGGCCCTTCGTGACCATGTTCGTGGGGATCCTCGCGATCGGGTTGGGCTCGGGCTACTACCACCTGGCCCCCGACTCAGCGCGCCTGGTCTGGGACCGGCTGCCCATGACGATCGTGTTCATGGCGGTTTTCGGCGTCATCGTGATCGAGCGCGTGGATGCGCGGCTGGGCGCGTGGCTGTGGGTTCCTCTGATTGCGCTCGGCGTCGCCAGCGTCTTCGCGTGGCGATCCACGGACGATCTTCGCTGGTACGTGATCGTTCAATTCTATCCGATGGTTGCCGTCCCGCTCCTGCTGCTCCTCCGGCCGCCCCGATACACGCACGCTCACGACCTCGTGCTGATGATCGTCTTTTATGCCATCGCCAAAGTGCTCGAGCTTTTCGACGCGCGCATCTTCGCGCTCGTCCACGTGGTGAGCGGGCACTCGCTCAAGCACCTTTCCTCGGCGCTCGCGGTGGCGTGGCTGGTGCAGATGGTGCGCCAGCGGATGGTGGTTGACGCGCCCGGCGGCATCGGCTAGATCCGTAGCCCGAACGCATGCATCTGGTTCTCCGGGGCGGGCGAGTCATCGACCCGCAATCGAAGCGCGACAAGTCGGCCGACGTACTCATTTCTGAAGATCGAATCGCACGCATCGAGCCCGGGCTGGCGGCCGCCGCGCCCAAGGGCGCGCGCATCATCGACTGCCGCGACCGCTACGTGGTGCCGGGCCTGGTCGACCTGCACGTCCACCTGCGCGAGCCCGGCCACGAGTACAAGGAGGACATCGCGTCGGGCACGCGGGCGGCCGCAGCGGGCGGCTTCTCCACCGTGTGCTGCATGCCCAACACCACCCCCCCCAACGACTGCCGCGCGGTCACCGACCTCATCTTGAACCGCGCGCGCGAGGTGGGGCAGGCCCGGGTGCGGCCGGTGGGCGCCATCTCCAAGGGCCTGGCTGGGGAGACGCTGGCCGAGATGGGCGAGATGAAAGACGCCGGCGTGGTCGCGGTCTCGGATGACGGGCGGCCGGTCGCAAATGGCGAGCTGATGCGGCGCGCCCTCGAGTACGCGAAGACGTTCGGCCTGCCGGTCGTGCAGCACGCCGAGGATCTCGAGCTTTCGGCCGGCGGCGTGATGAACGAGGGCGTTGCGTCCACGCGCGCGGGCCTGCGCGGGCAACCGGCGGCCGCGGAGGCGGCCATGGTGGCGCGCGACCTGGAGCTGGTGGCCTGGACCGGCACCCGCTATCACGTCGCACACGTTTCCAGCGCCGACACGGTGCGCCTGCTACGCGACGCCAAGCGGCGCGGGCTGCCGGTCACCTGCGAGGTCACCCCGCACCATCTGACGCTGACCGACCTGGCCTGCCTGTCCTACGACACCGCCACCAAGTGCGCGCCCCCGCTGCGCACGCAGGCCGACGTGGACGCGCTCAGGGCCGCGCTCGCCGACGGCACCATCGATTGCATCGCGACCGACCACGCGCCCCACACCTCGCTCGAGAAGGATCTCGAGTTCGACCTGGCCGCCTTCGGCATGATTGGGCTCGAGACCGCGCTGCCGCTCACGCTGCGGCTGGTCGCGGAGAAGGCGCTGCCGCTCGAGCGTGCCATCGAGGCCCTGACCAGCGCGCCCGCACGGGCGCTCGCGCTGGGGCCGGGCGTGGGCGCGCTCGAGCCGGGCGGGCCCGCCGACGTCACCGTGATCGATCCCGACCGGCGGGTGGTGATCGATCGCGCCCGCGGCCGCTCCAAGTCGCAGAACACGCCGTTTCACGGTTGGGAGCTGCGCGGCTGCGCGATTCTGACCGTGTGCGCGGGACGGGTCACCTACGAGGCTGAGGGTGGCTGAGCGGCCGGCCCTGCTGGCGCTCGAGGACGGCAGCGTCTACCGGGGCCACGCCTTCGGCGCGGCCGGCGAGACCTTCGGCGAGGTGGTGTTCAACACCGCGCTGACCGGCTACCAGGAGGTGCTGACCGACCCGTCCTACCGGGGCCAGATCGTGGCCATGACCGCGCCCCAGATCGGCAACGTGGGCACCAACCCCGAAGACTTCGAGAGCGAGCGGCCGCACTGCGCCGGCTTCGTGGTTCGCGAGCTGTCGCCGGTGGTGTCGAGCTGGCGCGCGCGCGAGAGCCTGGACAGCTTTCTCGAGCGCCACGGCATCATCGGCATCACCGGCATCGACACCCGCGCGCTCACGCGCCGGCTGCGGCAGGTCGGCTGCATGATGGGCGTGCTGGCGACCGGAAGCCACGACGGCGGGGCCCTGTCGGCACGGGCGCGGGCGGCGCCGCGCATCGAGGGCCGCGACCTGGTGCGCGAGGTGACGTGCAGCCAGCCCTACCAATGGAGCCAGCCCTCCTGGCGCAGCCCCGCTCGCCCGCTGCGCCACCACGTGGTGGCCTATGATTTCGGCATCAAGCGCAACATCCTGCGCAAGCTGTGCGACCAGGGCTGTCGGGTCACGGTGGTGCCGGCCGCGACGCCGGCGGCCGAGGCGCTCCGGCTCCAGCCCGACGGGATTTTCCTGTCGAACGGGCCCGGCGATCCGGCCGCAGTCGGCTACGCGGCCGCGGCCACGCGCGAGCTTCTGGCCGCGCGCAAGCCGCTGTTCGGGATCTGCCTGGGCCATCAGATCCTGGCGCTCGCGCTGGGTGGCACCACCTACAAGCTCAAGTTCGGCCATCACGGCGCCAACCAGCCGGTCATGGACCTGGCGACGGGCAAGGTCGAGATCACGTCGCAGAATCACAACTTCGCGGTCGACGTGGGCTCGCTGGCCGGGCGCGCCCAGCTCTCGCACGTGAACCTCAACGACCGTACCGTCGAGGGCATGCAGCTGGCCGGTGCGCCTGTGTACTCGGTGCAGTATCACCCGGAAGCGTCGCCGGGCCCGCACGACGCCTCGTATCTGTTTCAGCGTTTCGTCGGTATGATGGAACGATGAACGCTGTCCGCTGTCGGCTATCAGCCATCAGCCTCGCCGTGCTGAGGGCTGAGAGCTTTTCATGAGCCAGCTCGGCCTCGTGCTGGACCAGGTCATCGCGCGCTACGCGGCCGGTGAGCATCAGGCCGAGGCGGCGCGCGCGCGCGCCGAGTTCTTGGAAGCGACCGGCCAGGTATTCGACGACGATCCCTGGTTCGAAGAGCGCATCACGGCATTTCTCGAGTGGTATGCGCTCGAGCGGCCCCTGGACGGCCGCGGCTCGCGCCCCATCGATCAGTATCTCTGCGATGCGACTCTGGCTTCGGAGGCGCGCGCGGCCGCCCGGGCGCTGGCGAGCTCGCACTGGAGCCTGTTCCGAGTGCTCGAGCTCGCGCCCGGGCGCGCCCACCTCGAGGATCTGCTGGCGGGCGGGCGTTTCGTGGTGCACGAGCGGCGCAAGCTGACCGGAATCGAGGCCGGGGACGTGTTCGAAGCCCGGCTCTTGTCCGACAGCGGCAAGACCCTGTTCGGGCGCACCTTCTGCTTCCATCCCCGCGACGCGGTGGAGGCGATTCTGGAAGTGATCGCGGAGGCGAGCGAGCGGCGCAACAGCAAACAGGACCTGTTGTTCCGGCTGGCCGAGCGCCGCCTGCGCTGCGAGCGCTACCGGAACGTGCATGCAGCCAAGCTGTACGCGGCGCGCTGATGCCCGTGCTTTTCTTGCTGCTCGCGGTGGAGGCCGGGTTCGACGTGGAGACGTTCCAGCCCGCGCCCGGACGGGGCGCCTTTCTGGCGGTCGAATCCGGGCGGACCGAGCCGGGCTGGGAAATCGGAGCCGGCGCGGGCGTCGAGCGGCGGCCTCTGGTTCTCGAGAGCCCTGCGCTCGCAGGCAGCGAGCGGCTGGCCGTGGTCAAAACCCGCGGCACGCTGGATGTGCATGCGGCCTGGGCCGATGCGCGCTGGGGCGCGTCGGTGGCGCTTCCAATCGCGCTGCAGGATGGCAGCGGCGCCGACGGGACGGGCATAAGCAGCGCTGCCACCGGCGATCTCCGGCTCGAGGGCCGCGTGCGCCTGCTGGCCGGCCTGGCCGCCGGGCTGGCGCTTTTCGTGCCCACGGCCAGCGCCGATTTCGCAGGCGGCCGCTTTGCGGTCGAGCCGCGCCTTTTTTTCGAGCGCGCGTGGGCGCGTGCCCGCTTGCGCGGGGGCGCGAACCTTTCGGTGCGGCTGGCGCCGGAGCGCGATTTCTTCGATACCCGGATTGGCGTGGCAGCGCTTGTGGCGGCCGGAGCCGCCGAGTGGCGGGTGCCCTGGCCGGGGCGACTCTCCCGCCTGCGCGACCGGGCGGGCTTCCTGGGTGAGCTGGCGGGCGAGTGGGGCGGGGCCGGCTCGCCGGCTCCGATCGAAGCGAGGGCCGCGCTGCGCCTCTGGTTGGCCAGCGGCTGGATCGTGGATGCCGGGGGCGGCGGCGGGTTCGGGCACGACCCGCTGGTGCCGTCCTGGCGCGCCTTCGCGCTCGTGCGCTGGGAAAAGTAGCGGTCCGAGCTAGAGGCGGAACGTCTGCGTCAACGCGTCCGCGCGCGCCGACTGGCCGGGCGTAAACTCGAACATGCAGGCGTCTTCGGTGTAGTCCATGAAGTTGGTGATGGGATCGAGGCCGGCGGCACGGCAGGTGTCGCGGCCGGTCGGGCAGCCAAAGGCCGGCGACTTCTCGGCCGGAGTGTCATCGACCGAGTCGCCACGCCGGCTGCAGCCGCCCTGGAAAGTGTGGAAGAGGCCCACCCAGTGGCCCACCTCGTGGGTGGCCGTGTCGCCCTGGTCATAGGGGACCGCCGACCCGCCCGGCAGCGACGAGAACAGGATGACCACGCCATCGTCGCTGGGGTTGCGCGCGTAGTCCTGGGGGAAGGTGGACCAGCCCAGAAGGCCACCGCCGAGGTTGGCGGTATAGATGTTGAGATCACCCGCGCCGCCCTGGCGGAGCGTGGACTTCATGTCCCGTTCGGCCTGCGTGCCCGGCGACACGGTATACCAGCTCGAGTTGGTGGTTCGATCGACGCTGGCCAACGCGAATTGGAAGGGCGTCACGGCTCCGCCGGTGGCGCCGCCATAGGAATCGTTGAGCACCGTGATCTGTGCGTTGATTTGCGAGAGCGGCACATCACCGTTGGCGATGCCGGAGCCGATGTTGATGACGTGCACGTGCACCGGGATGGTCGCGCTGGCAGCGGCGAGGAAACCCCGGGAGGCCAGGAACTGCTGCACCTGCAGATCGATCGCGCCCGCCTCGGCATCGCTGACGTCGCGGGTCGCACAGCGGACGCGCTCGGTCCCGGTGCCAAGCTGATTGGGATCGGTGGAGTCGACTTCGCCCAGGCCCGAGCACCCTGAAAGGGTCATCGTCAAGGGGGCCAGGGCGAGCAGGCACGTGCTCGTCGGTCGCTTCATGAAAATCCTCCCCTCCCGGCGAAATGATGGCCAGGATAGCCTGAGGATACGCGCGATTTCAATCGTTCTTGTCGGGGGGCGGAAAATCGGACGGCTGTGCGAGCGCGTAGGCAATGGCGTCCGGGATGCGGGCTGGGGGAAGCTGGCGCCAGAACACGTGCCAATCCGGAAAACGTCCCATGCCGTCGCACTGTTGCGTGTACCAGGGCGTGATTGGGTTAACGGGGCGCGCCCGCCAGAACAGGGTCGGGTAGTCGGCCACCACCAGCTGCCACAGGTCGCGGCCGATCCCTTCGCCCTGCGCTTCCCGGGTGACCGCGAACTTGGTCAGATAGCCGCCCAGTGGAGTCGTCCGCACCAGAGCCGCGCCCTGGTAGCCCTCCTCGAGATAGATGCAGGAGACGTCGCGCTCGAAGAAGGCGCGGGCCGGGGCGCGGCCAAAGCTGCTCTCGAACAGGGCCTTAAGGCGCCCGGCGTCGACCTCGGCATAGCCTTTGTGCCGCGACACCTGGGCGCCCCGTTTGATCAGAGTGCCCGCGCCCTTGACCGTGAACAGCTCGCGTAGAAGTTGCAGCGGCGAGGTGACCGCGATCAGCATCTTGTGCGAGACCCGCTCGGTAAGCAGGGCGCGTGCGTGCGCGAGCAGGTAGAGCTGTTTGGGGGGCAGCGCGCGCGTGGCGATGAGGCTGTCATAGTCGGTTGCTAGATTGATGATGGGCAGATCTGCCTCCGCGCCGCGCGGGCGCAAGCCGCCGCGCCGGGCCAGAAAGATGAGCTTGTGTGTGCGCAAGCCGGCGGCCAGCTCGCCCAGGGCGTCGAAGCGGGCTGCCACGTCGCCGGCCGGGCCCTCGAGAAACGGCGTGATCGGGATGCGCCCGGCCCGCGCGGCCGCCGTGATCGCGGCCTGGGGTGGGCGGCCGCCCAGGGGATGGATCTCGGCCCCCACCTGCTCGCGCTCGAGGCGCCGCCACAGCCGCTCGGCATGCTCGGCGCTGCCGGGGCCGGGGCCGTACAGGCCCAGCACCACGACCGGGAAAAGGCCCAGCCCATGGAGAAACCGCAGATCCAGGAGCACGGCCTCGAAGGCCTGGCGCAGGACCGCCGCCTCCACGACCAGCGTGGCAAAGCTCTCCTTGCTCTCGGCGCGAAACAGCGACAGATAGAACTCGGCTTCCGACCGGCGCCCGATGCTGTCGAGAAAGCGCAGGATCGCGTCAGACGGATCCACGGTACAGATCTCCGAGCATCATGCGCGCTTCGTCCAGCTCGGCGATCGCGACCGATTCATTGGCGGCGTGCGCGGATGCGACGTCGCCGGGACCCCACACCACCGCGTCGATGCCAGCCGCGCTCAAAAGCGCAGCCTCGGTCCAGAAGCCCAGATCAATGGGCGAATCGACGCGCGAGCCCAGGAGGCGCTGGAAGCCTGCGACATCCTTGGTCTCGAACGGCGGGTTCTCGAGCGTGGCACGCCAGAGGACGTTGGGTGGCATGAGCTGGGCGAGCTCGGTCTTGACCTCCTCGATGTTGGCGCCGGGCGGCGGCCGCAGCGACCAGATCAGCTCGGCCATCGGCGGCACCACATTGAAGGCCACCCCTCCGCGCAGCTCGGCCACGTTCACGCACATGCCCTTGAAACCGGGTGGAC
>DATFWX010000070.1:0-4656 GCA_035258845.1 Polyangia bacterium
CCCCGCCACATCGCGCCGGGCGCTTAGAAGCCGATCGCCTGCCAGAGCGACTGCAGCCAGAAGGCCAGGCCCGAGGCCATGCGGCGCCCGGGCAGCCCGGCCGGCTGCAGCCGGCGACCGTTGTTCAGGACATCCGCATCGAGCAGCCAGGCGCCCGCGGGATCCACGGTGGCGCTCTCGACGCGCTCGCGGCGCTCATAGAACAGGTTGGTCCAGCGCGCCGCTCCATCCCAGCGCTCGAGCACTTCGGCGCCGCCTTCGAAGCGGACGCGCACGAGGACCGGATAGAGGAGCGTGCCCTTGCGGTGCACGAGCACGCTATTCTGCCAGGTGCGGTCGGCGCGGCGGGCCGACACCCGCGCCACCTCGTAGTCCCACACCGCGCCCGCCATGATCTGGCCGATGAGCGGCGCCACATCCTCGCCCAGCCCCTCGGAAAGGGCCGCGATCAGGCCGGCCGCGGTCGGGTGGCGGAAGCGGTAGCGCCGCGCGTACAGCCCCAGCGCGCCCAGCAGGCGCGCGTTTCCATGGTGCCGCTCGAGCGACGACAGGAGCGTGGAGGTCTGACTGTACACGGCGGCCTCGTAGGCGCGCCGGCTCGGGTAGGCCCACGCCGGCAGCCCGAGCGGATCCCAGCCTTGGCCCCACCCGAGCCAGACCAGACGCTCGAGCACGGCCTGATCGGGCAGCAGCGCGCCCAGCATGCTGCCCGAGGTCGCGCGCTCGAGCACTCGATCGGATGCGTATTCGTTGAGCCCTTCGTCGAGCCACGGTTCCTCGGCCTCGTTGCTGGCCAGCAGCCCATAGAACCAGTTGTGACCCAGCTCGTGGATGGTGACGTAGCGCGCGTAGCCGGCCGGAGCCAGGCGCGAAGCCGGGGTCAGGGTGACGACCAGCGTCGGATACTCCATGGCTGCCTCGGTCGCATCATTGGGCGGATCGATCGCGGTCAGGGTCGTGTATGGGTAGCGGCCGAACCAGTCGCCGTAGTCGCGCAGGGTCGCGCCCAGAAGGCGCAGGTGCTCGTCGGCGAACCAGGCGTGATCGGGTTGATACAGGAGCCGCACCGTGACCGGCGGAAGGCCGGGTGCGGCGTCGAAGCTTTTCGTGCGCTCGCGAAAATCGGGCGAGGCCGCCCACGCGAAGTCGTGCACGTCCTCGGCGTGGTAGACGTAGGTGCGCGTCTGGGCGCTCGCCGACTGCGACACCAGCACCCCGCTGGCGCCCACCACGAACTTTTCGGGGACCGTGATCTCGACGTCGTAGACCCCGAAGTCGGCGAAAAACTCGCAGGTCGCACAGTAGACGTGGCACTTCCAGGCGCGTCCGTCCCACACACCGATCTTGGGAAACCACTGCGCGACCATGTGGAAGTCGCCCTGGAAGCCGGCCCGCGCCACCAGTTGGGGGAGCTGCGTGTGCCACGCGATCTCGCAACGCACGGTCTGGCCGGGCGCGACCTCGCGCGGCAGCGCCACTCGCCCCACCGTGCCGTCCTCGCGCAGCTCGAGCGCGAGCAGGTGGCCGTCGCAGCGCAGCGAGCCCACGTCCACCGCGCCCCACTTTTCGGAGGGGAGGCCCGAGCTGCCCGGGCCCTGCCCGAGCGGAGACAACATGGCCGTGGTCTGGTTTTTGAAAGCGTTCATGTACAGGTGGAACCAGAGCTCGCGCGTGGGCGCGCCCGCGTCGTTGCGCCAGAGCAGCGTCTCCTCGCCGTCGAGCGTGTGCGCGCTGGCGTCGAGCTTCACCTTGATGCGATAGCTCGCGATGCGCGGCGACAGCGGCCCCGGCTCGCGCAACGGCAAAAGGGCCGCCCAGAGCGCCAGCAGCGCAGGTCCCATCATGGCCCGAAGATGCCCAGGCGGCAGCCGTCTTCGCCACAGCGCTCGCCCAGAAGGGCCAGGCCGGCGCGCCGCCAACCCAGCGCGAACAGCCTCCGCACCTCGATGTGACGCGCCAGCTCGTCGGAACCGCGGTCGAGGCGCACCAGCTGCACGTAGGCCGGATCGGTGCCGGTAGGACGCTGGGCAGCCACCAGGCGCGGCCCCGGCAGGAAGTCGACCAGATCGACCGGGCCTGCCAGCTGCGCGCCCGCGTACGCGGCCGGCGGCTGTGCACGCAGATCGAGAAGCGCCACCTGCCCGTCGGCGCGCCCGGCGGCCAGAAAGCGCCCGCTGCCTTCGAGCGCCAGGCACCGTGCGCCTCCGGTCTGGTAGCACCCCTGGACGATCCCGGACGGCAGATCGTAGAGGCAGGTCTTGTCGAGCTGGGGCCCGCCCACCGCCACCTTATCCAGCGCCGCCGCCACGCGAGTGGCGCTCGGTTGATCGATCGGCACCGCTTCTCCGGTCGGCAGCGGGAAGGCGCGCGCGCCGTCGGCCCAGGTGCTGACCACGAAGTGGGCGTCGCTGGAAAAAGCGATGGAGCCCTCGCCGCCGGGCGCCCCCGGCTCGGCGCGCACGATGACCCCGTCGCTGGCCCTCTGCACCAGAAGCTCGCCCAGGCCGGCCGATGCGATCAAGGCACCCGAGGGCGAGAACAGCAGCGCATCGATGGGTGAGCGGTGCAGCGTGGGCAGCGTGGCATCGGGCACCTCGGGCCAGCGGCTCCACAGCCGGATCTCGCGCAGCCCGTCGGCCCGCACGACTGCGATGGCGGCCAACCCGCCCAGCGGCGACAGCGCGGCTGCCTCCACCTGCGGCGGTGGCCCCAGCTGCGGGCGCACGCAGGCGCACCCGAGCAGCGCCAAGAGAGCCCAGCGTGGCATCGAGCCGCAGCCTACCGCTCCTCGGCGGTCTCGGTCCAGGAATGATCGGCCGTCCGGATGACGTATGATGATCGCAGTGGTGCGGGCCCAAACCTTGCGCCTGCGCAAGCACGCTCTTCTGGTCGCGCTCGGGATCGTGTTCGTGGTCACAGCCGGGTGGGCCTGGCACAGCGCGCGCCAGCCCGGCTCCTGGCAGCGCGTATTTGCGACCCGCGAGGGTCTGGTCGGCACGCGCACCTCGAGCGGGCACGTCATCGGGGCCGGCTCGATGTTCGTCGCCCTGCCCCACCCGTCGGCGCTCGGGCGCACGGTCGAGGTGCGGTATCGGGAGCGCGCGGTGGTGGTGCCGGTGCTCGACGTGGGACCCTGGAACATCGACGATCCCTATTGGGAAACCGGCGCGCGCCCGGCCAGCGAGCGCGGGCTGGGCGCCCACCGAAGGCCGGTCAACCGGGCCGGCATCGACCTGTCGGACGCGGTGTTTGCGACCCTCGGAATGCGCGACAACGACTATGTGGAGTGGCGTTTCGTGCACCGGGGCTTCGTGCTTTTGCCGCGGCTCTAGGAACCAGAGCCTCGGAACCAGACCCCGGGCCGGTTGTCGGACGTATCAAGACACATGGCGGCACGTGCACGGGCTTGGAAACTGGCGACTTTGGTGGCCAGCGGCGCGGCAGTCTTCCTGGCGCTGCATCCCCTTCGAAAGATCACTCCCAGCGCGGCCCAGACCAGCGTGGCACGGGCCGGGCTGAGGCGGCCGGGTGGCGTATTCGCGGCCGAGGCGGCACCGATCCGAGCGGGCGCGCAGGTCGAGGAGCTGGTCGATCATCTGCGCGCCGCCAAGACGCCCAACGCGATGTGCCAGGCGGCGCAGGAGCTGGGCGGCACGGGCAGCGAGGCCGCGCTGGATGCGCTCGCGGATACGCTGGCGCGCGGCGGCTCCTGGGCGCGCCAGTGCGCCGCCCAGGCGCTGCTTCGGATTGGCGGCGCGCCCGCGCGCGCTCAGCTCGAGCGGCTGCTGACCGACCACGATCCACGGGTACGCCAGATCGCGCTCGACGCGGTAGCGGCCGGCGACGACCCCGACGCGCGGGCGACCGTGCTCGCGCTGGCCCGGAGCGCCGGTGACCTCGAGCTGCGCACGGATGCCCTGGCCGCGCTCGGTCGAGCGCACCGCAGCGAGGCGGTGCCGCTCATGCTGGCCCAGCTGCCGCGGGCGGACGGGCCCACACAGCGGCGCCTGATCGAGATCCTGGGCGAGGCCGGCGACCGCGCGGCCGTGCCCGCGTTGGCCCAGATCGTACGCACCGGAGGCAGCGCGGGCGTCCGCCAGACTGCGCTGTCCGCGCTCGGCCAACTGGGCGGCCCGGACGCGCTGAAAGCGTTGCAGGAGGTGCTCCTGGGCGGCCGCCGCGACGAGATCGGCGCGGCCGCGTACGCGCTGGCCAATACCAGTGACGAGTCCGCGCACAAGCTGCTGCTGGGCGTCGCGCAGAGCGCCCGCCCGGAGGCGGCCGAGGCCGCGCTGCACGCGCTGGCCCAGTTCGAAGGCGACGACGTGCGCGCGCTCATGCTGGCTCAACTGAGTGCCCGCGACGGCCAGCTCAGTGGCGCCGCGGCCAACTACTTTGCGATGCATCACGATGACAGTGCGGTCCCGCGTTTGATCGAGATCGCGCGTCACGGCAGTCGGGCGGCGGTTGCTCAGGCGGTGTCGGCGCTGTCCCAGATTGGCGGCGATGCGGCCGCCGCCGCCGTTCGGGAGCTGGCCTCCCGGCCCGGCCCGGCGCGCGACTCCGCGCTTTCGACGCTGCCCTCGCTGCCCGGCGGCGCCGAGGCTGCGCGCAAGCTCATGATCAAGCTGGTGCGCGAGGACGGCGGGCAGGCCG
>DATFWX010000071.1:0-76153 GCA_035258845.1 Polyangia bacterium
GTTGTTGACCACGAACGCGAACTCGCGCGAAGCCCAGCTCTCGAGCTCGGAACGCGAGCGCAAGAGCGGCATCCGGTAGATGATGAGCCCGATCGAGCCTAGACCGACGACGCCCAGAAAGACCAGGAACCAGGTCAGGAGCACGTTGTCCTGACCGAACGCGTGCACCGACTGCACGATGCCCGAGCGGGTCATGGTGGTGCCGAAAATGGTCAACAGGAACGTGATGAGCACGAGCACCACGTTCCAGACTTTGAGCATGCCGCGCCGTTCCTGGATCATGATCGAGTGCAGGAATGCGGTGCCGGTCAACCAGGGCAGAAGGCCCGCGTTCTCGACAGGATCCCAGCCCCAGTAGCCGCCCCAACCCAGCACCTCGTAGGCCCACATCGAGCCCAGGGTCAGGCCCATGGACAGGAAGAACCACGAGATCATGGCCCAGATGCGCACCGAGCGCAGCCAGGCGTCGTCGAGATTGCCGCTCAGGAGCGCGGCCATGCCGAATGCGAACGGGATGGTGGCGGACACGAAGCCGGTGTAGAGCGACGGCGGGTGGAACTGCATCCAGTAGTTCTGGAGCAGTGGATTCAATCCCTTGCCCTCGAGCGGCGCGTGGCCGATGAAGCTTTCGAACGGGTTTTTCACGAAGATGAGCATGGCGATGAAGAACACGCACACGCCCATGCACACCGCGGTCACGTACGGGATGAGCTCGCGGTGGCGCTCCCGGTTGCGCCAGATCGCGACCGCCGAGAAGGTGGACAGAATGAGCACCCAGAACATGAGCGAGCCGTCGAGGCCGCCCCAGTAGGCCGTGATCTTGTAAACGATCGGCATGCTGGCGTCCGAGTAGTGCTGGACGTAGCGGATCGAGTAGTCGTTGGACAGGAACGCATGCACGATGGTCGCGCTCGCGAGCAGCATGAGCGCGCACACGCCATAGGCGGCGTGGATGCCCGAGCGCACCAGCCCGGCCTCGCGGCGCCGGGCGCCCACCACGCTCGCGCACACGCTGTAGACTGCCACCACCAGCGTGACCCAGAGGACCAGACTTCCAAACGCAGCCATCAATTCACCGCCGGCAGCTTCTTGGCCTCATATTTGGACGGGCATTTGGCCATCACGCCGTCGGCCGACACCTCGAGCGTGGTCCGGGCGGTCAGCTTGCCCTTGCACACCACCTCGGCTTCATCCTTGAAGGTGTCGGGCACCACGCCGGCATAGTGCGCGTCGATGACCTTGCCGCCGTTCTCAATCTGGAACTTGTACTCGGGCAGGGTGCCGGTCAGCCGGCGCTGGATCGACGATTTGACCACGCGCCCATGGACCTGCAAGCGCTTGCCCTGCCAGGCCTGCGGGTTTTGCATGATCTCGTCGACGTGCTTGTAATACTCGCCGCCCGCGATGCCCGAGGCCAGGAGGTAGCCCACGGCCCCGCAGACGATGACCACGGTGGCGCCGATTTGAAGGATTCGCTTCCGGCTCATGATGACTCCTGCAGAGCAAGCGGAACGCCAGCCCGAGTACAGTGTAACCCATCAGAAGTTATGGTCAACCGCGTGAGTCCCCTGGGGGGACAAGACCTCATTTGGGGGCCTCGAGGAAACCCAGGATATAGTCGGTCACCGCGCGCTGCTCGGCTTTGCCGGCCTTGGCCAGGCGGCTCTTGACGAAACCCTCCACCTGCTTGCGCGTGAGCGGACGCTGATTCAGCGGCGGCCCCTCCTTGAGCGGCTTGTCCCCGCGCTCGTTGTGGCAGCTCGCACACCGGGCCACGAAGAGCGCGCGGCCATCGGCCGCCGCGAGCAACACCGGTAGAACGAGGAGCAAGAACATTTTCATGGCCCACCTCAGAGCGGAACCTGCAGGCTGCCGATGAGCTGGCGACGCTCCGGATCGGTGTGGCAGATGAAGCAGGCCTGCTGCCCCAGGTTGGGCAGCCCCGACACCAGCGCGTACGACTGATCCTTGCGGGTCCAGGTCAGAACCTTGACATCGCCGGCCGGGTCGGCCGGGTCATGCCGATAGGTAATCCGCTTGCGCAGGAAGGCGCCCGCGGGCGCAGCCGACCCCAGCGTGCGGGTGGACGCAACCACGAGCGTGACCGGCCGCCCCTCCATCCGGTACGAAATCGCGACCGCGCGCCCGCCCCCGAGGCCGATCACCTGCGCGCGCATCGGCGTGTCGAGCGCCAGCCAGACGTGGATGCCGGTGTGCTCGCCGATCCAGCTGGCGAGCTGTCCGCGATCGTCGGTTTCGATCTGGGCCGGCGCCGCGTCCAGGTAGGCTGCGCGTGCGGCTGCCTCGAGCTCGGACAGCGGGCCCGCAGCCACACCGACGGTGACGTGGGGGCGGCGCAGCCACAGCCCGCCGGTGGCAAGCAAGAGCGCAGCGGCCGCGGTTACGGCCAGAAGCGGCCAGCGCCAGCGCCCACTCCAGGCCCGCGTGCGCGGCGTGGCAGCCGTCTCGAGCAGAGCTTCGACCTCCCGGAAGGAGGGTCCGCTCGCGGCCACGGGCGTAAGCGTGCGCGCCCAGGCCACGCCGCGCCGGACCGGCTCCAGCTCGCGGCGGCAGCGCGCGCAGCCGAGCAGATGCTCGGCCACCCGCGAGGACGCGGGCGGCGCCAGCTCGCCCAGACAGTACAGGGACAGCTCATGATCAACATGCCGAGCCAGCATTCAGTCGGTTTCTCCTTCCAGATGCGCCAGCGCACGCGCCAGCGCCTTGTGACCTCGATTGAGCCGCGACGCCACCGTGCCCGGCGAGCAGCCCAGCAACTGGGCCATCTCGTCGTACGAGAGCCCTTCCAGGTGCTTGAGCACGACCACGACCCGCAGCTTGGGCGACAGCCGCTCGAGCGCCGCCCGCACCTTTTCGGCCAGCTCGCGGCGACGCAGGGCGTCCTCGGGCAGCGTGCGCTCGACCGCGACCGGCGCCACCTCGACCGGAACCAGGCGCCGCTGGCGCCGCCGCTCGTCGATGGAGGCATTGATGGCCAGCCGGTACAGCCAGGTGGTCAGCTGGGCGTCGCCCCGAAACTCGCGTGCCCGGGTAAACAGGGTCAGAAATACCTGCTGCGTGACGTCCTTGGCGGCCGCCTCGCTGCCGGCCAGATGCAGCGCGAGCGAGAACACACGATCCCGGTAGGCGTCGAACACCTGGCGAAACGCCTCGCGATCGCCCTGTCGGCACGCCTCGATGACCTGCCCATCGATCGCTGCCCTGCGCGTCAAGCCAATGACTCCGGAGAGCGCCATCGTGCACCGATTAGACGGCGCAAAAGGGGGCTTTCTTCCGTACCGCCGGGCCTCAGCCTCCGATCGAAACCATATGCTTGTGCGGCGCGCCGCCGCCACCGACCGTGAACTCGTGGCCGGCCCGTTTTTCGCCCAGCGCCGTGCGCACCGCCCGCACGACCGCGGCCTCGTCGCCGCGGCGAAGCGGGGTCTTGAGATCGACCGCGTCGTCGTGGGCCAGGCACGCATGCAGCATGCCGGTGGCCGACACGCGCACGCGGTTGCAGGTGTCGCAGAAGTGCTCGGTCATGGCTGTAATGAGGCCGACCTCGTGTCCGCCCGGCTCGGTGCGCCAGTAGCGGGCCGGGCCGCTGCCGGGCGCCCCGCTGGTCGCTGGATGCAGCTTCACCGAGCACTGGGCCTCGATGGCCGCACGGATCTCGGCGGCCGGCCACAGGCTGCCGGGAGCGTACAGCACACCGTCGGACATGGGCATCCACTCGATGAACCGCGGGACGCAACCGCGCGCCCACGCGAAGCGGCACAGCGCGCCCGCCTCGCCGTCGTTGAAGCCGCGCAGCGCCACCACGTTGAGCTTGACCGCCGAGAAACCGGCCTGGCAGGCCGCCTCGATGCCAGCCAGCACGCGCTCGAGCTGGTCGCGCCGGGCGATGTGCGCAAACTTCGCGCGCTCGAGCGTGTCGAGCGAGATGTTGATGCGCGAAAGGCCGGCCGCGCGCAGGCGCCCCGCCAGCTCCTCGAGCAGGAGCCCGTTCGTGGTCATCATGACCTCGCGCACACCGGGCACCGCCGCCACGCGCCGTACGATCTCGACCACGTCCTTGCGCACGGTCGGCTCGCCGCCGGTCAGCCGCACCCGCTCGACGCCGAGCTGGGCCAAGAGACCCACCAGGCGCTCGATCTCCTCGAACGTCAGCACCTCGCTCTTGGGTGAAAGCTCGACGCCGGCCTCGGGCATGCAGTAGGTGCAACGGAAGTTGCAGCGGTCGGTCAGCGAGAGTCGAACATAGGTGACCCTGCGTTGGAATGAATCGGCGAGCGGCAGAACCGGCAGCACGGTAGTCATTTTCGCATCTCGGCGACCAGGTGCCCGAGCTCGGGCAGAATCAGTCTTTCGAGCCCCAGCTTGACCGCATCGGGCGCGCCAGGCAAGGCGAACACGCAGGTTTTTCCGACCGTACCACCGACCGCGCGCGACAGCATGGCCGCCGAGCCGATGTCCTGGAACGACAGCATCCGAAACAGCTCGCCAAAGCCATCCAGGCGCTTGTCGAGCAGGCTCACGATGGCCTCGTAGGTCGAGTCGCGCCGCGCGATGCCGGTGCCACCATTCAAAATGACGGCGTCGGCCTGGCCTTCGTTACAAACCTTGCGCACGAGCGCGCTCACCTCCCCGGGGTCATCCGTAATGATGCGATATCCCGACACTTCGTGACCGGCCGCAGCGACCGCCTGGCGCGCCAGCAGGCCCGAGGCATCGGTGGCCTCGGTGCGGGTGTCCGAAACCGTGATCAGGTAGCAGCGAACCCGCGCGGGCGCCTTGGCTTTGTGCTCGTGAGCCGGCACGCCGGGCGTTTTAACATCCGCAGCTGGCGTTGACAACCGCGCGCTGGCGTTTTATAGATGCAGTGCGTCAACGGCCAAACAGAAAGGCTTTGCTCATGTTGGATAAGCTCAGGCAGGCAGCGATGCAGCGCGGGATGAAGCTGATGTCGAATCCGCGCGTGATGAAGGTGATGGCGGACCCGCGCGTCATGAAGGTCGTCATGCAGGCCTTCCAGCTCCGCGGCAAGATGCGCTCGGAGCTCGACGCTCGCACGGCCGCGCTGGCCAAATCGCTGGGCCTGGCCACCCGCGAGGAGGTCGCCAACCTGCGGCAGACCATCCGCACGCTCGAGAGCACGATCTCGACGCTGGAGCAGAAGCTGGATGCGGCCGGCAACTCGAAGACCACCGGCGGCGCCGCCGCCGGCGCGACCCCACCGGCGTAACGCCTAGTCGAAGCTGCGCACCACCCGGGTCTCCTCGCCCGCGCGGATGATCACGTCGATGATGTGACGCTGCTGGCCGGCGACCAGGGTCAGGATGTGCTTGCCCGGCGTCAGCGGCAGCCTCAGGATCGGCGTGCTTTTGCCGGTGTCGCGGCCATCCACCCACACACGCGCCCAGGGCTGCGTTGCCACGGTCAGCCGGCCCTCGCGAGGCGGCTCGCTGAGCTCGATGCCTTCGTTGTGGCAGACGAACCGGACGAACTGCACGAGCGCGCCCCCGAGCCGACGGGTCGTTGCCAGCGCGCCCTCACGATTGCGCAGCTTGCAGTAGGTCGCGCCCTGGATGCGCAGGGCCATTTGATGGTCCGGGTTGAGGGCCAGCGCGCGCGTGGTCAGGTCCAGCGAATCGGCAAACTGTCCACGCACATAGGCGTCCATGGCTTGCGCGGCCAGCGCGTCGGCGTCGCTGGTCGCGGGCGGCGTCGGGAAGGCGAGCGGCAGCTCCAGATCGTAGGCGGTGGCGCCGGCCGGCCAGGGCAGACGAGTGACCATGCTGGCCAGGCACTGGCCGACGAAGGCGTGCCGAAAGCGCTCGGGCAGCTCGAGGGCGGCGGTCTTGCCGCTGCTGTCGATGCGCAGGCGCAGGTCGAGCTTCTGCCCGGCCAGCTTGCCTTCTCGCTTGACCGCGAGCTCGAGGCACGTCAAGGCGCTTCGGCGGACCAGGGTCAGGACGTCGCGGGGCGGGGGCGGAGCTCCAGACCCGCCGACCGCCCGCTCCAGCAGGCGGTCCAGCTCGTCTCCCTCGGTCGGCTGGCCCGCGCTCAGCTGGCCCCGCTGCTCGGCCGTGAGCTGGCTTCGGATGCGCAGCCAGGCGTGCACGCGCGCCCTGCGCGCCGTGGCTTCGAGCGTCGCGATGCGCTCGAGCCCGCGATCGATCGCGGCCAGATCGGGCGGGTCGCGCTCGAGCTCGCGCCGCACCGTTTCCGTGGCCGCCTCCAGGTCGACCCGCAGCCGGGCCTGCTCGGCGCGTGCATCGGCCGCCAGCTCGGCCACTCCCGCCCCGCTCGGCAGCGATGCGCCGAGCTCCAGAATCGGTGCCAGCTGGGCCAGCTCGGCGATCTGGACCAGCATCGCGTCGTCGACGGGCCCGGGAGCAACGATGCGCGGAGGCTCGGGCGGGCGTCGGGTCGGCTTGAGAGCGATCACGACCCCGGCGGCCACCCCGGCCCCGACGGCCAGCCCGAGCAGGCGCCGCCGGCGCCGACCGCGGCGGCCTCGGCTGATGGCCTGCGCAAGCAGGGCCTGCTCGTATCCCGGCCCCGGGGGCGCGGGCTCGGGCTGGGCGGCCAGGGCCTCGCGCAGCGACGCTGCCATCTCCGCCTGCGGGCCCGTGAGTTCGTCCTGATCCGGATGCTGATGCTGACTCATCGTGTGCTCTCCATCTGCTCGCGCAACCGGTCGAGGCCGCGCGCGAGGTGGGTTTTGACCGTGCCCACGGTCACGCCCAACAGGTTCGCGATCTCGCCCAGCGCGAGATCGTGCCGATACCGCAAGACGAGCGCGACGCGCTGGCGGGACGGCAGGGCATCGACCGCCTCCAGCAGCCGCGTGAGCTGACGGCGCCACGCCAGCGCCTCGTCGGGCGGCGGACGCGGGTCTTGCTGCGCCGCCGCTGCTGGCGCCAGCCACCGGGTCAACGCGCTCCGGAGCCGGCGGCGCCGCAGCAGGCGCAGACAGTGATGGGTCAGCACCCGGTAGAACCAGCCCTCGAGCGCGGCTGGATCGCGCAGCCGGCCGTAGTGCGCGCACGCGCGCACGAGCGCCTCCTGCACTGCGTCCTGAGCATCGGCCCGCTGGCCGGTCAGGTCGTGCGCGAGGCCGTAGCCGCGGCGCGCACAAACCTGCACCAGGTGATGAAGCGCCCGATTGCGCTCATCTTCACGGCTCAAAAGCGCCTCGATCGGTACGATGCCAGAGCGCGCCCCGCCCATCTATAGATAGAGAGCCCCGAGATCGAGCGGCGGCAGACAGGCTCGAGATGGGGGCAATCGACACCGGCGAGTAGCTTGCCAAGTTGCCAGTTGAGGGGGTGCAGCACGGCGAAACGGGCACTTGGGTCTGGCACGGGTACTGCACTAAAGACGCGGACTTATGGCGAATCTCGATTGTCGGCAGCGAACTTGGTTCGGCTCCCGGGTCGCGGTCGGAGTCGCGTTGGCGGCGCTCGGGTGCGGGGCCGATCTGGTTCCGCATGGACAACCCAGCCCGGACGCCCGTGGCAACCCGCCTCCCTCGTCCTGCGCGGGCGATCCCGATCGCGCCGCCAACGGATGCTGGGCGTGCACGACCAACCCCGATGGCACCCGCCACTGCGTCAATCCGGACTGCACGCAGCAGCCGTCGGGCGAATTTGGCTGCACCGGCGGCGGGAGCCCACTTCCGCCCGGTCCGGCGCCGCCCAGCGGCTGGCACTGCATGCCCGACGAGTTCGGGCACGAGGTGTGCGATGGCGGGCCCAGCGTCGACGCGTCGGTCGACAGCCCCGGGATGCCGACCGGTTCCGACTGCCCCACGCCCGGGCAACAGCAATGGTGCGATGGCCCGACCTACTGCGGCTGGGGCAAGCGCAGCTGTGAAACCCAGGCCGACGGAACCTGGCGCTGGGGCTCCTGCAACGAAGGCACCACCGGGCCCGCAACGCCGTGCGCGTGCATGAATCCATTCGGCTTCGATTCGCAATGCTGCGAGCGCCCAGACTGCCTGGTGGTGGGCGAGCAGCCGCTGCCGTGCGGGGCGATGAACGGCGATCTGTGCGCACCCTGTCTCAGCGACGCCAACTGCGCGGCCGGCTACTTCTGCGTGCGCCAAACTCAGCAGGGCTACTGCTCGCACGGCTGCTCGACCGCGAGCGACTGTGGTCCGGGCTACCTCTGCTTCTTCGCGCCCGGCTCGCCCATGCTGTCCTGCATGCCGTTTCTGGGTCGATGCAGCTTCCCGTAGCGGGCGTTAGCCCCAGGCGTCGAATCGATCGAACTTCATGGTAAAGGTCGCGCGGCCCTGCGAGCGCGACCGTAGATCGTTCGAGTAGCCGAACATCACCCGCAGGGGCGCTCGCGCATCGATCACGCGCAACACACCCCGAAACCCGACGTCGTCGATCTGGGCGCGCCGTGCATTCAAGTCGCCCAGCACCTCGCCCATGAACTCCTCCGGGACGATGACCTCGATCGCCATGATGGGCTCGATGAGGCGCGGGCCTGCATCCGCGCATGCGCGTCGCAGGGCCTCGCTGGCCGCGATCTTGTAGCCCACCTCGCTCGACGCATCGGGCCGCACCTCGAGACCGGTCAGCACCACCTCGATGTCCTCGAGCGGATAGCCGCCCGCGGGTCCCGACGAGGTGCCTTCGCGCAGGCCCATGAGCGCCGCCTCCACGAACGCGGGCGGCGGCTGCGGCGCGGGTGGAGGTAAAAGCTCCGCGCGCACGAGGTTGCCGGCACCGCGCGGCCGCGGCCCCACGCGCACGCGCGCGTGCCCATACAGCTGCTCGTCCTCCAGCTTGCGCTCGAAGCGCGCCTCCGCCTCGGCGCTCTTGGTCAGCGTTTCACGGTACACCACCTGGGGCTTGCCCACCGTTGCCGCCACCCCGTACTCGCTGCGCAGCCGGTCGGTGACGATCTCGAGGTGCAGCTCGCCCATGCCGCTGATGATGGTCTGCCCGGTCTCCGGATCCTCGCGCACCCGAAACGTCGGATCCTCGTCGGCCATCTTGGCCAGCGCCAGATCCAGCTTTGCCTTCTCGGCCAGCGTGCGCGGCTCGACCGCAACCGAGGTCACCGGCTCGTAGCTCTCGATGGGCTCGTAGCTGATGGGCGCCGCGGGCGCGCACAACGTGTCGCCGGTGCCGGTCTCCTTGAGGCCCATGGCGAGCACGATCATGCCGGTGCCCGCCTTGTCGATACGCTCGCGCCGATCGGCATGGACCGAGAACAGGCGTGCCACCTTCTCGGTCTTGCCGAGCCGCACGTTCAGCACGTCGTCGCCGGGGCGCACGACGCCCGAGTAGATGCGCAGATAAACCGTCTTGCGGCCTTCGTCCATCTGCACCTTGAACGCGAGCGCCGAAAAGGGCGCCTTGTCGTCGGCCGGCCGGGTCTCGCGCTGGCCGGTCTTGGGACTTACACCCTCGGGATTGGGCACCTCGGTCGGCGCCGGCAGAAAATCGATCACCGCGTCGAGCAGCGGCTGCACGCCCTTGTTGCGCAGAGCCGCGCCGGCCAGCACCGGGACGATCTTGTTTTGCAAGGTGCCCTTGCGCAGCGCGCGCTTGACCTGGGCGGGATCGACCGCGTGCCCATCCAGAAACTGCACTGCCAGCGCATCGTCGAAATCGGCGGCCGCCTCGATGAGCTGCTCACGGGCAGCGCGCACGGCCGCGGCCATGCTGTCGGGCACCGCGCCCTCGTGCGGCGGCTCGTTCTCCTGGCCCGAGAAGTAGAGCGCCCGCTCGCCCACCAGATCGACCACGCCTTCAAACCGGTCCTCGGCTCCAATCGGGAGCTGGATCGGGACCGGACGGGCGCCCAGCCGCTTGACGATCGACTGCACGGATGCCGCGAAGTCGGCGCCCACGCGGTCCATCTTGTTGATGAAGCACAGCCGGGGCACGTGAAACTTGTCGGCCTGCCGCCACACCGTCTCCGACTGCGGCTCCACCCCCGAGACCCCGTCGAACACCACGACCGCGCCGTCGAGCACGCGCAGGCTGCGCTCGACCTCGATCGTGAAATCGACATGGCCGGGAGTGTCGATCAAATGGATCTCGTGGTTCTGCCACTGCAGGGTGGTGGCGGCGGCCGTGATGGTGATTCCGCGCGCGCGCTCCTGCGGCATCCAGTCCATGGTGGCCTCGCCCTCGTGCACCTCGCCGATGCGATGAATGCGCCCCGAGTAGTAGAGGAAGCGCTCGGTCAGCGTGGTCTTGCCCGCGTCGATGTGCGCGACGATGCCGATGTTGCGGACCCGCTCGAGCTTGGCCATTTGTTGCGCCGAATTATAGGGGCGCGCTACAATGTGGTCTACCGAACCATGCGGATTTTCGCGCAATCGATCGCGCTGGGTGTGGCGCTCGTGGGGCTGGCCGCGCCCGCAGCCGCGCAGGCGCAGCCCGACTTCGAAGCCGCCAAGCGGCATTTCATGACCGGCAAGGATCTGTTCGTCCGCAAGGCCTTTCTCAAAGCCGCCGAGGAGTTCAACCAGGCCTACGAGATGACGAGAGATCCGGTGCTGCTGTTCAATGTAGCCGAGGCCTACGAGAATGCCGGCCGGCGCGAGGAGGCGATTCGGTTTTACGAAGGCTACCTGGCCGGAGTGCCGAGCGCGCAGGATCGCGAGGACGTGGAGCGCAAGATCACCTGGTTGAAGAGGGAGCGTTCGGGCTGGCAGGCCCCGCCGCCGGCTCCGACGCCGTCCGAGCCGCCCGCGCAAACGACAAGCCCGACCGGCGCGGTCCCGCCCGGTGCGGGCGAAAATCCGAACCCGCCCAGCGGCACCGAGGAAGCGAGCGGGGGCTCGCGCCTGCGCACCGCGGCCTGGGTGGGGGTCGGGCTCACGGCGGCGCTTCTGACCACCGCCGGCATGTTTGCGCTGGCCGCGCAGAGCAAGGAAGACGACATCACGCGGCGCCAGCACTTCGTGGATCCGATGACCGGCCAGCCGCTCGACTACAACAGCGGCAGCAACGCGAGCGACCTCGGGCAACTCTACGACGACGGGCGCTCATTCAAGAATCTGTCGATCGCATTTTTCGTGGTGGCGGGCGCGACTGCGGCCGGCACGGTGACGCTGTTCCTGCTCGATCACTACCATTGGACCAGCGCGCGGGCTGAGGCGAAGCCGCGGCTCCGGGTGGGCGCGATTGCGGTTCCGGGTGCGGGTCAAGTGAGCCTGGGGTGGAGCTTTTGATGGGACGCTGGGGGGCGTGCCTCGTGCTATCGGCGCTGGGCCTGGCGGCGCTGTTCGCGGGCTGCTTCAATCCCGAGGAGCCGGTGTGCGAGTTCGCGTGCGCCCAAGCGCCCAATCAGTGCCCCAGCGGCTACGAGTGCCGAGCCGACCACTACTGCCATCGCGTCGGCACGACCGGGCCCTGCCCCAACTTCCCGGGCACCGAGGCCAGCCTGCCCGATGCGCCGATCGACGCCAACCTCGGCGATGGCGAGGCCGACGGCATGCCCGACGCGCCGCCGCCCGATGCACGGGCCGACGCGCCGCCCCCCGACGCGCCCCCGCCCGATGCGCCGTTGCCGGATGCGCCCGAGACGGACGGCAACATGACGGACGCGACGTAGCCAGACTGTAGCGGAAATGGGGCGGACGCGCGGGCCCCACGTGGGGAGAGTTGTGCGTGGGCTCACCCCGGTGCCCACGTGGGCAGGGCGCTCGCCGCGACCACCGCCTCAGTCGTACTTGCCGCGCACCGACTCCAGCTCGTCCGAGTAGTTCTCGCACATGTGGAACCACTCGAAGCCGGGCAGCCGCGAGATGCGCTGGTCCACCTCGCGAAACGCGCGCCGCCCCTCGGGGCAGTCGAACAGGTAGGCGTTGACCTGGTAGGTGTCGCCGACCGGGTGGATGCCATTGCCGACCGGGCGCCAGAACCGCTTCACGATCCGGGGCGCCAGCCAGAGCGCACGCGGCCGCTCCAGCCGCCTGCGCGCCTGCTGATAGTAGAACGAGAAGTGTCGCCACTCATCCTTCATGATGCGACGCAGAAGCTCGGCCAGGATCGGGTGCCCGCACTTGTCGGCCAGAAGGCCGTAGGCGGCCTGCGTGGTCAACTCGTTGATCGCGCCCCAGACCATGTACACGGCCAGGAAATCCCGGGTCACGTAGGACATCAGGCTGGCGGCCGCCATCATCAGCCGGTCGGAGCGAGCGGTGTTCTTGATGAGATAGCTGATGCGCTCGCGCCCGACCGCACAGCCGTACTCGGACAGGAATCGGCTCAGCGCCTCCTGATGGAACAGCTCCTCGTACGACCACAGGGTCATGAAGCGGCCCAGATCGGGCTCGTGAATGGCCGCGGTGTTGAGCAGGTCGCGTACGTACCTGATCGTGTAGCCCTCGATGTCGGACATGAAAATCAGGCTCTTGATGGCCAGCGCATCGAGCGGGTAGTCGCGCACCCGATCCCAGGAGATGCCGCTGACATCGAGCTTGCGCGAGGCCTCGATGTACTTCTGGATGGGAACCGACCCGTCGTCGACCCAGTCCTTGCTGACCGTGACCATGCCCGGAACCTTCATAATACACGCCTTTTTTTCGGATGGGGAGGGGCTCGTTGACGTCGGGTCCGGGTTCGTATATCCCTGCTTGGGTTCATGGGCATCTTCGACCTTCTGTCCAAGGAGGGCCGCAAAGCGGGCGCTCTGAAGAAGAGCCTCACACGCGCGGTCAAGAAGGACGCGCAGAGCGCCGATCGCATGCGCGCGCTCGAGATCCTGCGCGACGACGCCTCGGATGAGGCCATCTACGGGCTCTGCCGGCGCTTCTCGTTCATCTACGACAAGACCATCGAGGACGAGCAGGAGAAACACTGGGTTGAATCGGCGCTCATCGACATGGGCGAGGGCGTGCTGCCGATGCTGCGCAAGTACCTACTCGACGCCGATTCCATCTCGTGGCCCCTGCGCGTGCTCGACAAGGTGGCGCCCCCCGACCAGATCTTCGAGATCATCAATGAGCTGGTGGAACGCAACGAGCCCGGCTACGTGCGCGATCCCTCCAAGAAGATCCAGATGCTGACCTACATGGGCGAGCACAGGGAGCCGCGCATAAGCGATCTCCTGGTGCCTTATCTCGAGGACATGGACGAGGGCGTGCGTTTTACGACCGTCGAGTCGCTGGTCAGGCAGAAGAGCGAAGCGGTGGCGCGGGAGCCGCTGCTCAAGCACTTCATCAAGCCCGAGGAGGAGAGCGGGCGCATCAAGATCCGGATTGCCGAGGGCTTTGCGGATCTGGGTTGGGAGGTCAAGGGCTTCCGGGGCACGGTCGAAAAGCTACTGCCCGATCAGTTCCTGGTCGACGGCAAAGGGCGGATCAAGCGCAAGGGACAGGGCTAGGCGGTGCCGCGGCGCAAGGATCTCAAAAACATCCTTCTGATCGGAAGCGGGCCCATCGTCATCGGCCAGGCCTGCGAGTTCGATTACTCGGGCACGCAGGCGGTCAAGGCGCTCAAAGAGGAAGGGTTTCGGGTGTGCCTGGTCAACTCCAACCCGGCCACCATCATGACCGATCCCGAGCTGGCCGACCGCACCTACGTGGAGCCGCTCACGGTGGAGGTGTTGCGCAAGGTGATCGAGCGCGAGCGGCCGGATGCGCTCCTGCCCACGCTGGGCGGGCAGACTGCGCTCAATCTGGCGGTGGCGCTGGCCAAGCAAGGCGTCCTGGCCGAGCTTGGCGTCGAGATGATCGGTGCTTCGGTCGAGGCCATCGAGAAGGCCGAGGACCGCGACCTGTTCAAGGCGGCCATGGCGCGTATCGGCCAGCGAGTGCCCAAGAGCGCGTACGTGCACTCGCTCGAGCAGGCGCGCGCAGCCATCCCCGCCCTCGGGTTCCCGGTCATCTTGCGGCCCTCGTTCACCCTCGGCGGCTCGGGGGCGTCGATCGCCTACAACTCGGACGAGCTCGATGGCCTGGTCGAGTGGGGCCTGGCGCAATCGCCGCGCCACGAGATCCTGATCGAGGAAAGCGTTCTGGGCTGGAAGGAGTTCGAGCTGGAGGTGATGCGCGACGGCAAGGACAACGTCGTCATCATCTGCCCCATCGAAAACTTCGATCCGATGGGGGTCCACACCGGCGACTCGATCACGGTGGCGCCCGCGATGACGCTGACCGACAAGGAATACCAGAAAATGCGCGACGCGGCCGTGGACGTGATCCGCGAGATCGGTGTCGCCACCGGAGGCTCCAACATTCAGTTCGCGGTCAAGCCCGAGGATGGCGAGATGGTGGTGATCGAGATGAACCCACGCGTTTCGCGCAGCTCGGCGCTGGCCTCCAAGGCCACCGGGTTCCCGATTGCCAAGATCGCGGCCAAGCTGGCGGTCGGCTACACGCTCGACGAGATCCCCAACGACATCACCAAGGAAACGCCGGCCAGCTTCGAGCCCACGATCGACTATGTCGTGGTCAAGGTGCCGCGCTTCGCGTTCGAGAAGTTTCCGGGCGCCGACCCGGCCCTGACCACACAGATGAAGTCGGTCGGCGAGGCGATGTCGATCGGGCGCACCTTCAAGGAGGCCCTGGGCAAGGCCATCCGGTCGCTCGAGACCGGGCGCTGGGGCTTTGACGGCAAGGTGCCGCACGAGCTGGCCGAGCTGCGGCGGCGGCTGGCCCAGCCCGGGCCCGAGCGCCTGTACGAGCTGGGTGAGGCGCTGCGGCTCGGCATGGCGGTGGATGAGGCCCACGCGCTCACCAAGATCGATCCGTGGTTTCTCGAAAATCTCGCCGAGATGGTGCGGGCCGAGGAGGCGGTGCAAAAAGGGGAGGTCGAGGACCTGCGGCATCTCAAAGCGCTCGGCATGAGCGACCGCCGGATCGGCGTGCTCAGCGGGCGCACCGAAGACGAGGTGTGCAAGGCGCGCCGGGCGGCCGGCGTGCGGCCGCTGTTCAAACGGGTCGACACCTGCGCGGCCGAGTTCGAAGCCAAGACGCCCTACCTTTACTCGACCTACGAGTCCTCGGGCGACGACGAGGCGCAGCCGGGCGAGCGCCGTAAAATCGTGATTCTGGGCGGCGGGCCCAACCGGATCGGCCAGGGCATCGAGTTCGACTACTGCTGCGTGCACGCGGCGCTGGCGCTGCGCGAAGAGGGGTTCGAGACCATCATGGTCAATTGCAACCCCGAGACCGTGTCGACCGACTACGACACCTCGGACCGGCTCTACTTCGAGCCGCTGACGCGCGAGGATGTGCTGGCCATCGTCGAGACCGAGCGCCCCGACGGGGTGATCGTGCAGTTCGGGGGCCAGACCCCGCTCCGGCTCGCGGTCCCGCTCGAGCAAGCGGGGGTGAAGCTCATCGGCACGCCCGCCGACGCCATTGATCGGGCCGAGGACCGCGAGCGCTTCGGCGCGCTGCTCGGGAAGCTGGGCCTGCGCGCGCCCGCCTGGGGCGCGGCCCGCACGCCGGCGGAAGCATTCGCGATCGCGCGCCAGCTAGGCTACCCGGTTGTGGTGCGGCCCTCGTACGTTCTCGGTGGGCGCGCAATGGAAGTCGTGTACGACGACGAGAGCCTGGCCCGCTACGTGGAGGTGGCGGCCGAGGTCTCGCCCGACCACCCGATTCTGGTCGACAAGTTCCTGAATGATGCCACCGAGGTCGACGTGGACGCGGTCTCGGACGGGCACGAAGTCGTGATCGGCGGCGTCATGGAGCACATCGAGGAGGCCGGCATCCATTCCGGCGATTCTGCGTGCGCGCTGCCGCCCTATTCGCTCGACTACGCCATCGTCGACCAGATCAAGGCGCAAACCCGCGCCATGGCGCGCGAGCTGGGCGTCATCGGCCTGATGAACGTACAGTTCGCGGTGCAGGGCCAGAAGGTGTTCGTGCTCGAGGTCAATCCACGCGCCTCGCGCACGGTGCCCTACGTGAGCAAAGCGACCGGTCAGCCGCTGGCCAAGATCGCCGCGCGCGTGATGGTGGGGCGAACCCTGAGCGAGCTGGGCGCGCGCGAGTGGGCGCAGGGTCACGTGGCGGTCAAGGAGGCGGTGTTCCCGTTCGTCAAGTTCCCGGGCGTGGACACCATCTTGGGGCCCGAGATGCGCTCGACCGGCGAGGTGATGGGGATTGCGAGCGATTTCGCGACTGCGTTCGGCAAGTCGCAGATTGCGGCCGGCACCCGGCTCCCGCAATCAGGCTGCGCGTTCGTGAGCGTGCGCGCGACCGACAAGAAAGCGGCGGTGGAGGTGGCGCACAAGCTCCACGGCTGCGGCCTCACGCTGCTCGCCACCTCGGGCACCGCCCAAGCCATCGCGGCGGCCGGGCTTCCGGTCGAGCGCGTGAACAAGGTGCACGAGGGACGGCCCGACTGCGTCGACGCCATGAAGAGCGGCCAGGTCCAGATGGTCATCAACACCACGTTCGGCGCGCAGGAGATCAAGGACAGCTTCTCGCTGCGGCGGACTGCGCTCATGCGCGACATCCCCTACTTCACAACGATGGCGGCAGCCCGCGCCGCGGCCGGCGCGATTGCGGCCCTGCAAAGAGGCACGATCGAGGTACGATCGATTCAGGAGTGGAGCGAATGGACCAGAAGATCCCGATGACCCCACGCGGATACGCGCGCCTGAAAGAGGAGCTGGCGGCGCTCAAGGCGGAGCGGCCCCGCATCTCCAAGCTGATCGAGGAAGCGCGCGGGCACGGGGACCTGTCCGAGAATGCCGACTACGACGCCGCCAAGAACAAGCAGGGCCTGACCGAGGCGCGCATTCGCGACCTGGAAGCCAAGATCGCGCTGGCCAACGTGATCGATCCGACCAAGTTGTCGGGCGATCGAGTGGTGTTCGGCGCCACCGTGACCCTGTGCGACAGCGAGAGCGGCGACGAGATGACCTACACCATCGTGGGCGAGGACGAGGCCGACGTCAAAGCGGGCCGCATCGCCATCACGGCCCCGGTTGCGCGCGCTCTCATCGGCAAGGAGGTCGGCGACAGCGTGCGCGTCAAGACGCCCAAAGGCGGCCGCGAAGTCGAAGTGGTCGCCATCAAGTTCCTCGCGATTTGATGTCTCTGGCAGGGCTGCTGGTGCTGGCCGCGGTGAGCCTCGTGGCCGCGGCCATCGGCGCCATCACCGGCGGCAATTCCCTGCTCACCGTGCCTGCCATGCTGCTCGCCGGCATGGATCCCAAGACCGCGGTCGCAACCAACATGCTGACCGTGACCTTCTTGTCGGCCGGCGCGGCCGCCCGCTTCGTGCGCGAGCGCATGATTCCGCCCCACCCGACCGCGGGCCTGGTCATGAGCGCGGTGCCGGGCTCGATCGCGGGCGCCGTGATCGCGCTGGCGGTGCGCGAGGCCACGCTGCGCACCATCATCTCGATCGCCATGCTGGGCATGGCCGTGTTCATCGCCGCGCAGCCCCACTTCGGGGCCCAGCGCCGCCCCACCTCGGACACGCTACGAGGGGTCGGCTACGTGCTGATGGCGCTGTGGGCGATCTATGGCGGCATGTTCTCGGGCGGCTACACGACCGTGCTCACGTTCGCCTGCGTCATGCTGTTCGGGACCACGCTGGTGGAGGCGGTTGGGCTCACCAAGATGGTCAATTTCGTGGGCTCGGCGGCCGCCACCCTGTGGTTCCTAGTGCAAGGGCGCATCGATTGGCCAGTGGGCCTGGCCATGAGCGCCGGTGGCCTGGTCGGAGGCTGGCTGGGCGCGCACTTTGCCATCCGCGCCGGCGTCGAGTGGGTGCGCCGCGTGTTCGTGGCCATGGTGGCCGCGCTGGGCGTCAAGCTGCTGTTCGACGTGCTCAGTCGGTAGCGCTGTCGCCCGTCGCCGTGTCGGGCGGCGCCACGTCGATCGTGCGATCCACAGCCGCGTCGGTCTGGGTCGGGAGCGTGAACTGACACTGACCACCGATCGAGGTGTTGGGCGGCCCGGGCGGATAGACGCAGATCAGGTTGGTGTCGCAATCGGAGTCGACCTGGCAGCGATCGCCTTTGCCCTGCTTGCAACCGACCGCCCAGATCGCAACGGCGAGCGCTCCGCCGAGGAGAATGCGCTTGATCATGATGGTTGCGCGGACACTAACACACGCGCCCTGGTGGCTCAAGGATGCGCATCACGCGCGCACCGGAAGCCCAGAAACGAGGCCGCGAAGTCGGGCGGCCACCCCTGCCGGCTTGCGCTCAGCGACAGGTGCGCGGGCATACGCCAGCTGCCCCCGCGCGCGCTGCGCCAGGGCCCGCTCGAAAGCCCGCGCGGCGAGGTGCGGGCCCGCGCCTGCGGCGGCTCGCGGCCGTACCAGTCGTCGACCCACTCCGACACGTTGCCGGCCAGATCGTAGACCCCATAGGGGCTGCGGTCGCGCGGGTAGGAGCCCACCGGCGCCGTGAAGGTGGTGTGGTCGCTGTCGTCGGCGGTCCAGTCGGGGCGCGCGAGCGCCGGCGGCTCGAAGCGGCCGTGGTTGGTGGCGGTCTCGTCCCAGTAGTCGCCCCAGGGCCAGCGCGCACCCTGGGCCCCGCGCGCCGCCTTCTCCCACTCGGCCTCGGTCGGCAGCCGCTTGCCGCGCCAGTGACAGTACGCGGCCGCGTCGTCGAAGGTGACGCCAATCACCGGCTGGCGCGGGCCCGCGAACCGCTCGTCGGTGCGCGAAAGTGGCTCGGCCGAGCAGGCGCCCGCACGCACGCAGGCCCGATAGTCCGCGTTCGTGACCTCGAATCGATCGATGTCGAAGGCGGGCAGGAGCACGGCCACCTCGGGCTCCTCATCGTCGAACATGTTGTGCGAGCAGCGAGTCAGCTCCTGGGCCGCGCTGGCCTCGCGCCGGCACAAGTCGACCGTGCGCTGGACCCCCTCCGGGCTTGCGCCCATCAGGAACTCGCCGGCCGGGACCCGTACCATTTCGGGGCCGGGCCGCGCCACTTGGGTGCGCCCACCGGTCGGAACCAGCGCCAGCAAGGCAAGATAGCGCACGGAGAAAGTATAATGCGCCCGTGCTGGCCGTGCCGCTGTGCGCGCTTCTTCTCGCCCCCCCGCCCGTGCATGGGGTTGCCTTGGGGCTGTACAGCGAGGACGCCGGCTTTTCGTATGCGCCGCTGCTGCGCGAAATCGCACAGGTGGGCGCCAACCACGTCGAGCTGGTCATCAACCTGTACCAGACCGACGGCGCCGCCAGCGCGCTCTACGAGCACACGCGCTTCACGGCCCCCGAGCCCGCGATCACGCGCGCCATGGCGGACGCGCGCGCGCTCGGGCTGCGTACGGTCCTTCTGCCCATCGTGCGGCTGTCCGCGCCCCGGCCCGGCGAGTGGCGCGGCAACCTCGCGCCCAAAGACCTGCGCGCGTGGTGGAAAAGCTACGCGAGCCACATCGTGCGCTACGCGCGGCTGGCGCAGCGAGGCGGCGCGGCCGCGCTCGTCATCGGCAGCGAGCTCGGCACGCTCGACGGAGAGCTGGGCCCCTGGCGCCTGCTCGCGCGCACGGTGCGCCGCCAGTTCGGGGGCCAGCTGCTCTATTCCGCCAACTGGGATCATTTTCGCGACGCGCGCGTGTGGGACGCGGTCGACGGCATCGGCATGTCGTTCTACTTCCCGGTCGATGCCAACTTCGCGACCCTGCCCGGCCAGCTGGAGGCGTTCGCGCGCGCACACGGGAAAAAGCCGATCTGGCTGACCGAGGTGGGCTACCTGTCGCAGCGGGGCGCGGGCGCCTGGCCCTGGAAGGAGCAGGCGCAGGAGCCGGTCGATCTCGAGGAGCAGCGCCGGTGCTACCAGGCCTTCATTCGGGCCTGGGACGGCTCGCCGGCCCTGGGCGGACTTTTTTTCTGGAACTGGTACGGCTGGGGCGGCGCCGGCTCGCCCGGCTACACCCCGCGCGGCAAGCCGGCCGCGCACGAGATCGCGCGTTGGTTCGGAGCCCATCCGTGAGACGAGCCGGGCTGCTGGTCGCGCTGCTGGCGGCCATCGGGTGCGGCGACTCGCCCCGCCCGAGCTGCCCGCCCTGCCCGGCCGGAATGCAGTGCGATCCGAAAGTGGGCGCCTGCGTGGGCTGGCGCACCCCGCTCTTGGACGCGCTGCCGCCCGACGCCCCGGTCGACGCGGGCGGCGGGTAGGTCGGGCGGAGCGAGTGTCGCGGCGAGCGCGGTGCTACGCGCGACCGTCGGGCCCGGCTGGAGGCGCGAGCGTACGCGCGGATGCGTGCGGAGGCTTCGAGGGTGGCGGTTGGCGTATCGATTCGGTCACGCCCACGTGGGCGCTGGAGTGAGAAGACAGAGAGCGCGGCCCACGTGGGGAGCTCGCGTGTCCACCTTCACTTGTGCTGGCACAAGCTCGAGCGACGCTGCCCACGTGGGGCCGATCGTCCTCCGGGACGCCCTCCTCTCAGCTCCGATCGGCGCCCGCGCGTGCATTCGGCGCGGTGAGCTGGCCTTGGCGCTCGCGCGTCGCGTTGCGCTCGCCGCCGCAATTGGCACCTGCTCACGGACAACTGGGGGCGCTGGTGGCCTGCGTGGTCAGCCGATAGGTCGGATTGGTCGAGCCCGCGCCCACGAACACCTGCGACGCGCTGCAGTAGGTGAGCTGACCCGGGGTCAGGTAACCGCCCACCACCAGCTCGTACAGACCCCAAGGCAGGTCCTGCACCGTGTAGTAGTTGTCGGTCGGCCCGGTCGGGGTGTGGCAGTCGTAGATCCCATTGCCGTCGAGCATGACGCCCGAGGTCGTGCGCACGCCGGGCACCAGCGAGCCGCCGCGGCGCAGCCAGAACCGGACCTTGTTGACGTTCGCACTGGCGCAGCCCATGACCACGAGCCCCCCCGTGCCCGCGTCGGCGTCGCCCGGCTGCTGCCAGCTCGCAGTCTGGAAGAACAGGTTGCCGGTGTAGCTCTGGGTGAACTTGTCCCAGGAAAAGTTGACCGTGGTGCCGGCCTGCTGTTTGTCGGCCACCGTGACCATGGTCGTGACATTCTGGGTCAGATCCATGGACTGCATGGCGCCGTTGCGCTCGAGCAGGCGCGCGGTCACCATGTAGGTGCCGGCGGGCAGAGGCCCGCTCGGCTGATCGATGAACACGCGCGAGCCGTCGCTGCACTTGAACTCGCCGCTCATGGGCGCCGGACCCGAAAGCATAAGGCTCGTGTATACCTGGTAGCCCTGCCCGGCTGGCGTCGCCAGCGTGAAGCACGACTCGCTGTCGAACATGGGCGCGGCCATCGCGTTGATGGTCCAGCGCACCTCGATGGCGGTGTTCATGATGTTGACGAAGGTGCAGGTGGCCGAGCAGCCGTTGCCGGGCTGCCCGTTGAGCGAGCCGTTGTCACAGTCCTCGCCCGGCTCGGTCTTGCCGTTGCCGCACACCGCCCGCCCGCCGCCGCCACATCCCAAGCTGACTAAGAAAAAGCAAAGATAAGCTGTTTTCACTTGAGCTCGACCTCCAATCCCAAGTGTTTGCGCACCGCGAAATAGTCCTCGGACACCGAGTAAGCCAAGATCTCCTTGAGCCGCTCCTTAGGCAGAAGCGGCGACAGGCCGGCCTGCTCCTTCGACACCATGCGGGCCGCGGTCTCGAAGTCGTTGACGAGCGCGAATGCGGCCCGGCTGGCCGACAGGTCTGAGGTGGCCAGCCAGGACGACAGGTCGACCAGCTCGCCCTTGGCCTCGTGCAGCTTGCGCCCGAATCCACGCAGCTGCTCGACCATGGGCGGCGGCAGCACGCGCTTCAGGTGCTCGACCAGCTTGACCGTCTCGCCGTCGACCGGCGCGCCGTTCTGGGCGCCCGAGACGCGAAGCCCCGCGCGCAGCGCGCTTTGCAGCGCGTGCGCGGTCGGCAGCGCGTAGCGGATGTAGCGCTCGGGGCGCAAGAACGCGAGCCGCTTGGAGATCTCGAACACGACCTCCTTTTCGCGCGGCTTGTCGAGCAGCGCCGCGCCCACGATGAACGCGGGCACGATCTGGCCCTTGTCCTTGTCGATCGCGTTGGCGACCTGGACGCCGGCCGGTTGATCGGGCCGGAAATAGAGCTCGGGCGGCGACACCCCCAGCGTCTCCACCGCATAGCGGAATGCGCGCGCGGCCAGATGCTCGTGCTGCGCGGGATCGGTCTTCTCCCTGCGGTTGATCCCGAACGCCTTGTGCGGCTGGGCCGACCAGGCCGCCAGGGCCGGCCCGATCAGCGCAAAGATCGCGTCGACCAGCCGGTCCTCGTCCGGGTGCACGATGTGCTTCTGCCAGATTTCCTCGGTCAGCTTGCGCTTGGCAGGCGTGAACTTGGTTGGACGCAGCTTCTCGAAAAACTCGACCTCCTCGGGCTCCGCATGCTGCAAGAAGCGCAGCGCCTGGCACAGACACCACATCTTGTCGAACTGGTGGGTCTGGTTGTAGAGCTTGCGCAAGGTCATGTACGCGGGCAGCCGGTCGGGCTGCTTTCGCACCAGCCACTGCTGCTCAACGATCGCCTTGTCGACGTAATCGGGGCCGCCCTCGAGGTAGAGCTGCGCGAGCTGCTCGTGCCGGGCCAGGTTGCCGCGGTCGAGCGACTTGGCCACCTCGAGCGCCGCCAGCGCAACCTCGCGGTTGTTCACCTTGCCCAGCGCCAGCTCGCCCAGGTTCGACCACAGGCGCAGCCTCAGCTCACCCAGGCCCTCGGCCGGCAGCCGCTTGATCATGCGCCGGTAGGCCCGCTCGAGCCCCTTCCAGTCCTCGCGCTTCTGCAGCGCCTCTTCGATGGCATCGAATGCGATCTCGGTGTCGGGCGCGTCGTCGAGCACCTGCTCGAAGCCCTCGAGCGCCTGCTCCTCCTGGTTCAGCTCGTCGCGCAGGATGACCGCGGCCGCGTAGCGGTACTTGGCGCGCCGCGCCGCATCGGTCTCCAGCTCGATCAGCTGGGAGATGGTCTCGACCGCCTGCCTCCACTGCTTCTGCTCGGTGTACAGGTCGAGCATCTTGTGCAATAGCAGCGCCCGGCCCGGACGCGCCTCCAGCGCGGCCTGATAGGCGCCCAGGGCCTGCACCGGGTCCTCGAGCTTGTCGAGCAGCAGGTCGCCGATCTCCTCGAGCAGCTTGCCTCGCTCATCGCCCTGGGCAAGCGCAGCCAGCGCGCGCCGGGCCTCGACCACGTCCGAGTACCGCTGGCGCGAAAGGTTCAGCTCGACCAGCGCCTGCAGCGAGGGCCGGTGGTGCGGATCGATCTCGAGCACCTTGGCGTACAGGTTCAGGGCCTTCTCGACCTCACCCAGCTTGTGCTGGATGGAGGCGTGGCGGTGGTAGATGTCGAGCCGCTCGGCCTCCGACAGCCCGTCGCCGTGGTGATGCAGGATGGCCGCATAGAACCGGCCCGCCTCGGCCTGCTCGCCCTTTTTTGAATGCAGGGCCGCCAGCCCGGCCAGCGGCGGCAGCGCCGTCGGATCGATCTCGTGGGCCTGGCGATAGGCCCGGATGGCCTTGTCGTCGTTGCCGATCTGCTTGGATGCAAAGCCCAGGTGCGTGAACACCTCGAGCGCTTCCGTCCGGTCGTCCCGATCCACTTTGCGCGCCAGCAGGTCGAGCACCGGCTCCAGCTCGGCCCACTTCTCACGCTGCTCGTACAGACCCGCCAGGCGCTTGGCCGCCGAGACGTGCTCGGGATCGAGCGCCAGCGCGCGCACGTACAGCTCGAGCGCACGCGCCTCGTCGTCGATCTTGTCTTGGTAGATGAGGCCGGCCTCGTACAGAAGCCGGGTCTTGTCGAGCCGGTTGGCGGTGCGCTCGGCGGCTTCGACCATCAGCTTGGCCGCGCGCAGCCACTCGCCGCGCCGCTCATACACTTCGGCCAGCGCGGTCATGGACGGCAGGTGGGCCGGATCGGCCTCCAGCGCCTTGATGAGGTGCGCCTCGCTCAGCGCATCATCGCCCAGCCGCTCGCGCGCGATGCGGCCGGCCTGGTAGAGCAGCTCCACGCGCGCCGCCGGATCGGAGGTGCGTGCGGCCACCCGCGGCAGCACATCGAGCGCCTTGGCCCACTCGCCCGCCTTCTGGTACAGGCGCGCCAGGTCGGCCGACGCGTCGCCGCCCGCCTCCTCCACGCACAGGAAGGCCTCGATCGCGCGCGCGTTGTCGCGCAGCTCGTTCTCGTAGACCTGGCCGATCTCGGCATAGTGATCGCGCCGCGCCAGCGGGGTATCGGTGATCGCGATGTGCCGCTGCAGGACGTCGATGAGCTGGGGGAAAGCGCGCGCGGTGCGGTAGATGCGGGCCAGCGTGCGCAGCGCCTCCTCGTCGTCGGGCCGGATGGCCAGGATGCCGTCCAGGCACTGGGCCGCCCGCTCGATTCCGCCCGCGCGCTCTTCCCACTCCGCGGCCAGCCGCCGCAAGAGCAGGATGCGCTCCTCGGGCGTCTGCACGGCGTCGGCCAGCCGCTCGAGCGTGGCCAGGTCCTGATCGGCCTGCCCGGTGCGGTCGTAGATGCGCTCGAGCGCGCGCAGGGCCAGGGTGTCGCGCGGATCCTCGGCCACCACCGCTTCCAGGCGCGCAATGGCCGCGCGCAGGTCGCCCAGCCGATCGGCCAGGATCTCGCCGGCCTCACGATTGAGCGCACGCGCCGCTTCCGGATCGACCGCCAACTCGGCGCGCCGCGTCAACAGGTCGACCAGATCCTTCCAGCGCTCACGCCGACGGAAAATGCGCTCCAGGTTGGTGAGCGCCTCGGTGCCGTCGATGGCGGCCGCGCGCCGATAGGCCGCGATCGCCTTGTCGATGTCGCCGGTCCGGCTCTCGTGCAGATCGCCCAAGAGGAGCAGCAGCTCGCCCTGCCGCACTGGGTCGGCTTCGGCCGCCACGCGCTTGTCGGTCAGGGCGGCCAGATCGGCCCATTTACCCGAAGCCCGCATCGCTTCCGCGTATTGGTCCGCGATCTCCGCGCGCTCGGGTGCCTTTGCGTAGGCGTGCTCGAGCGCCTGAATGGCGTACTCGGGCTTGCCCAGCCGCTCCAGGTACCACTTGCCGAGCTGCAGGAAGCGCTCGGGCGCACCCGACGCCTCGGCCAGCTGCGCAAACTCGCTCACCAGGTCGGGCCACAGATCGGCCGCCGAGGCCAGCCGCTCCAGCTCGCCCACCACCTCGCTGCGGTCGGGCTGCTCGCGGAAGGCTGCTGTAAGAGCGGTAAAGGCTTTGGGCAGATCGCCCAGCTGGGCCTCGAACACGCGCGCGACCTCGCACAGGATGTCGGCTCGCATGGGTCCCGGCTCTGCGCTCTCGACCCGGCCCAACAGCACCTCCACCACGCGCTCCCAGTCGCCCGCCTCGCGCGCCTTGCGCTCGAGCCTGAACAGGCCGTCCTGCACCTCCGTGCTCTCGGGCTCGACCTGAAGCCAGCGCAAAAAGCCCTCGAGATCGTCCTCGTCGAGCACCCGGGGCAGGGCGCCCTCGACCGAGGCCGCGAGCGCACGCACGAACTCCTCGAGCGTGCCCTCGCCCAGCACGTGCATGCGGTATTTCTCAAAATACTCCTCGCGCACGATCTCGCCCGCGCCCGGCATGAACAGAAAGTGCTCGTGCTCGGTGTCGGCATGCACGAAGAAGCGCGTGAACAGGTGGTTGAAGTCCTGATCTTCCGGATCGAAGCCCAGGAGGAGCAGCGAGCGTTGCTTGATGATCTCCTCCCCGAAGCTGCGGTAGCCCGGCGAGGCGTCGAGCGCGCGCTCGAAATCGCGCACCGTGTAGCACATGGTCTCGGGCTGCGCGACGTCACCCATGACCTTGAGCAGGAGCCGGCTGCGCGCCTCGCGCCGAAGGTCGCGCCCGTCGGCCAGCGTGCACACGTTGGGCCGGGCGTCGTCGCGCTCGAATGCACGCTCGAGCAGATCGTCGGCCGCGGTGGTGATGATGGTGCGGAACGGAAGCTGGCCCAGCAGCCGAATCGGCTCCGGCAGCTCGTCGGGGCTCCGCAGAGTTTCGCGGACCGCCGCGCCGAACGCCTCTGAGCCCAGCTTGCGCTCGAGATAGCCCGCGCACAGGAACAGCCGCTTGGCCGCGATGAGCGCTTTGAGCTCGTCGATTCGTTCCAACGGCTCGCCCTGCTCGGCCAACCGATCGATCAGCCGATCGAGCACACCGCTCCAATTGGGCATGCCGGCGAGCACGCGCAAGCCGGCTCCGGCGCACAGGACGCACCGCCCGGAGCGCAGCCTTTCGACGAGCACTTCCGGAAGCTGGGGCATGGACTTCCCTTCCTGTCCCCTCGGGAGTGGCTAACCACTTATCGTAGTTCGTGTAATAAATCAACCGCCGAGCGCAGTCTTAGTCGGCTCCGGCATCCAGCTCGGGAGGTTGATCGATGGGGGCGTCGAACATGCCGGGCCGGAAGTCGGTGCCGGCATCGGTGCCGTAGTACTGATCGCGCGGGTAGCTCTGCGAGCAGCCGCTGGCGAGCGCGTACAGCCCCCCGCCGACCACAATAAGGAATAGGAGCAGGCGGGCCATGTCTCCATAGACTAATCACGGGGGCCGGAAATTCCCAGGAAAAGGCGGCCCGCGCGGCTTGCGGTGGGCCTGCGCAAGGTGTACCGTCCGCCTCTAACCGCTTGACCGTACGGGGGTTATCCGTCACAATGGGCGGCGAGCTCAATCCATGAAGCTGACCTGCGACGCATGCAAGTTGACGCTCAATGCCCGCGATGAAGATCGCGGCAAATCTTTTACATGTCCGATCTGCCGGGGCCCGCTGCGCGAGGCGGACGGCGCGCCCAAACCGGCCGAGGAGCCGAAGCGGTCGCCGGCACCGGCGCTGGAGTGGTCGGGCGGCAGTCTCGACGATCTGGTCTACATGGTCAACTCGCAGGCGTTGGCGGCGGTGCTCGAGGTGTACGCGCCCGAGAAGAAGGGCGAGGTGCACGTCATTGCGGGCGGAGTCGACGAGGCCTTCCACGACGGCGCGCGCGGCGACGACGCGATGGACGCGCTGCGGGGCTACGAGGGCGCCCGCTTCCGGGTCGAGCTGCGATTGCCCAGCGACGCCGGCTCCATGCTCTCGCCCAACGCCGATCGCGGCGACCTCAAGTCGCGGCCGCTGGCCAAGCTGATGCGCTACTGCGAGGAGTACGTGCTGACCTGCGACCTCGAGGCCTGGCGGGGCAGCGAGACCTGTCGGGTCGAGTACCGGCGCGGCAACATCGCGCGCACCCTCATCAATGGTATCGATGCGCCCGAGCAGCTGGCCGAAGTGATGGGCTGGACCTCGGGCAACTATCGGTTTGTGCTGCCGCGGCTGGCGCTGCCGACCGGGCTCGACGAAGCCTCGCGCGCGCAGGCGCGGGCGGCCGCCGAGACCCGGATCAGCGAGCAGAAAGCCGCGCGCAAGACCATCTTCGGCATGCCAGCCGCGCAGCTCATGGGCGTGATGGCGGCCGCCGGCCAGGCCGGAGCGGGCGGGTCCGGGGCCCAGCCCACGCAGCCGTCGCAGTCGCAGGCCCCAGGGGCGGCGGCAGCCGGCAACCCGTCGGCGTCGCAACCGCCCTCGCAGAAGACGCTGTTCATGGGATCGGCGCCCTCGATCGCGCCGCCGCCCGGGCCGTCGAGCCCGCCCGCGCGCGAGCAACCGATGATGAAGACCATCATGGGCATGCCGGCCGCGCCGATGCCGCAATCGCAGCCCGCCGGGCGCGAGCAGCCGCACTCTCAGCCGCCTTCCCTGGCCGGTGCGCCGCCCGGCAAGACCATGCCGGTCGGACCCTCACCCCCGCCCGGACCGGCCTCGGTCGTCATCGACTCGGCCTATGCGGCTGCGTCGGCCCCGGTGCGCGGCGATGCCCCCCAGGCCCGGGTCGCGACGCCCACGGCCGCCACCGGAGAAGCCGACGAGGACGCCCTGCGCACGACCGCGCGTGGGTATCAGCCGGTGGCGGGCACGCAGCCGCCCGATGCGGCGGCGGCCCCAGGCCGGGCCGAAGAAACCGAGCGCACCCCCGAGCCCAAGAAGAAACGCGCCTCCGCGACCCCGGACCCGGAACGGCGCGAAAAGGCGCCCACGCCCGTGACCGGGACCCGGGCCAAGGAGCGCGTCGCCACCGCCAGCGCGCGCCGGTCCGGGCAACCCGAAAGGGCGCAATCCTCGCCCTGGGTCAATGTCGGCATCGCGATCACGGTCGCGGTCGGCATCGTCGTCATCTGGCTGCTGGTCAGCATGATTGCGAAGTAGCCACGCATGCTGGCCGAGGTGCGGGACCTCTACCGGCACAGCCGGAAGCCGCACGACATCCTGTGGAACACCTACGTGTCGCGACCCATGGCGGCGTTCGTGCTTCACTTTCTGCGCCGCACGCCGCTCACACCCAACCAGGTCACCTTTGCCTCGCTCCTGGTGGCGCTGGGCGGCGACGTGGCCATGGTCTTCTGGCAGGGACGCTGGGGACTGCTGGCGGCGGCGCTGATCCTGCAGGCCAGCTATGTGCTCGACTGCGTCGACGGACAGCTCGCGCGGCTCAAGGACCTGGCCACACCGGTGGGCGCGCACCTCGACTTTCTGATGGATGAGCTGAAGGCGTACGCGCTTCTGGCGGCCGTGAGCGCGCGGCTGTGGCTTGCCAGCCCGGAGCGCGATGTGCGCTGGCTGCTGCTGGGGCTGGGCGGCCTGGGCGTCCTGGCGTCCGCGATCAGCCTGACCACGTTCATGCGCCGGCCCGAGTACGCGCCGCCACCGCCCAAGACCGGGTTCGCGCCACCGCCGCCGGTGCCGCGCTCGCCGGTCGCGTTCGTCGGCTGGGCGGTCACGCGGGCGGCGCGCTTTATCGCGCATTATCCGAGCTATCTGCTGTTGGTGGCGTTGGTCGACCGCATCGACCTCTACTTCTTCCCGTATCTCGGCGTGCACGCGCTGTATCTTGTGCGCTCGATGGCGCAGATCATGTGGAAGCTGGGCCGACCAAGGATGCCGGCATGAAGGCGATCATCGTCGCGGCCGGCCTGGGCCGCCGCCTGGGCACGCTGACCGACGATCGGCCCAAGTGCATGGTCGAGGTGGCGGGACGGCCCATCCTCGAGCGCCAGGTGGAGGCGCTGCGCGAGCATGGCGTCTGTGACGTGCTGGTCGTGCGCGGCTACATGGGTGACCGCATCACGGTGCCCGGTTTGCGGTTTTGCGAGAATCCACGGTTTCGCGAGAACAACATCCTGGCCTCGCTGCTGCACGCGGGGGCCGAGCTGGAGCAGGAATTCGTGTTCTCGTACTCGGACATCGTGTTTCACCCGGATGTGGTGGGGACGCTCATGCGCGCGCCCGGGCCGCTCGCGCTGGTCGTGGACCGAAAGTGGGCGGACGCCTACCAGGGCCGCACCGAGCACCCGGTGCCGGAGGCCGAGCTGACCCGGGTGGAGGGGGGCCTGGTCAAACGGGTCGGCAAGCGCGCGGTCGAGCCCGCGCACGCGGCCGGCGAGTTCATCGGGCTGGCGCGCTTTGACGCGGGCGTGGGCCGGCTCGTGCGCGCAGAGTTCGAGCGGCTGGCGCGTGAGCGGCCGGCCGCTCCGTTTGGCCATGCGCCGCGGCTCGAGGTGGCGTACCTGACCGACATGATCAATCACCTGATCGACGCCCACGGGCTCGCGGTGCGGCCGGCTTACATCGACGGTCAGTGGCGCGAGATCGACACCACGCAGGACCTCGAGCGCGCGCACTCGGTCATTCGCTGGTAGCGTGCACGGTGCAGCGGCAGGTCGCGTTGGCGGCCGCCATCCAGGCGGGCAGCGCGGCTGGCGCGGCCGCGCGGGGCAGCTCGGGCCGCTCGGAGCGCTGCTTGATGTGCGCGAGCACACGCTCGTGGATCGCGCGTATGAAGCGCTGCGTCCACAGGCTCCAATAGGCAGTCGGGCGGACCCTGAGCCGGTACCAGGTGGTCCCGCGCAACGTGGTCGTGCCGTCGGGGTTTGGGCGGAGGAGGAACTGGCCCCGCGTGACCTCCAGGAGACCGTCGAGACCCGGGGGCTGCGCCGACACGCCGAACCGCAGCTCCTGCCCGGGCCGCCAGACCTCGATGGGCTCGAGGAAGGTTCCGCTCGTGAACCGGCAGTAGCGCCGCGCGCCCACGCCCCCCGTGCCCTCGATGCGGGCCTCGAGCGGCATCGCGACCAGCGCGAAGATGGGCGCGGGCGGCGCGTCGATGGGTGGAAAGGCGACCACGTTCTGCCATACCCGCTCAGCGGGCGCCGAGATCGTGACCTCCGTGACCACGCGCAGCGGGGCCGGCGGGGCCGCCGGCCGGCCCAGGTCGCACAGCAGAACCAGCGGCGCAATGAGCACGCCCGCGGCGGCCGGGAGACGCGTCCGCGTGGCCGCCCACCCGAGCAGCGCGCCGAGCAGGCACAACCCGACCAGGATGGGCGACGCCATGAGGAGGCAGGCGGCGCCCTCCCAGCGCAGGGCGAACAAAAGCGCGAGCCCGACCGCGAGCGTGATGCAGCTGTAGCCGATGGCGAGGCCAAGCGTGATCGTTCGCCAGTAGTTGAGCAGGAACGCGGTCAAAAAGCCGATCCCGAAGGGCACTCCCACGAACAGCCCGACCCCGAGCCCATCGCGCACTTGGGTGGTCACGAGCAGCGCGATCGTGCCCAGGAGCAAGTTGATCAAGAGCGAAACCACGAACGCCAGCGTGACCTGCCGCGGAATCGCCCGGTCGAGCAGCGACGGCGTTTTTCCCGGTGCGGCCGGCGGCGGCTCGCGATACGGGCTCGCGGGTGGAGTGGGCTCAGGCGCCTGCCGCGGCGGCGCCACCGCCAAAACCAGGAAGAACGCGAAGTGGAGGAAGGGCAGGAGGAACAGGCCGGCCCACAGCGGATTCAGGCCCATGTCGCGCAGCCGGCGTGCCGACAGCGACACGCCCGCCCAGATGAACGGCAGCGCGACGGCGAGCAGAGTGAGCCAGTACGGGTCCGACGGCCGATCCACCAGAAGCGGGCTGATGCGTGGGGACAGGTAGTAGAGCAGGCTCCACGGGCGCCCGAAGGCGTGCGCGACCGCGAAATCAAGCCAGTACTTGATGGTGAAGAGCACGATGCCGGCCGCGATGTAGTGCCGCCGCGTGACCCGGCCCTGCAGCGAGAAGAGATCGAGCGCGTGCCTCACAATCGGTCGAAGAAGAAGGTGTCTTCGTTCAAGCAGCCGGGGTTGGACGTGCCGATCAGGCGCACGCAGGTCTGCAGCGGGCGCGTGCGCCAACCCGGAACCATGGGCGGCGGATTGGGGGCGTTGGGATTCGCAAAGGGCGCGCTCAGGGAGAGCCGGGTCAGCACGAACACCGCGAACGAGCTGTTCTGCAGGAACAGCGCCAGCCGATCCGACGAGATGCCGGTCGGATTTTGGTATTGCTGCACCGGAGCCGGCATGAGCGTACCGGCCGGGAAGGGCACGGTGGCCGAGGCGCGCACGGACTCGTAGATGCCGTTGGCGGTCGGGTCGTTGTAGATCTGGTAATAGAAAGCGAGCCCGTCGGACGAGAGGACCGGCGAGCTGAGCACCGCGGCTGTGGAAGCGGTTCGGATGGCTGCGAAGTCGGTGCCCGAGGCCGCACCAAAGTCCATCTGCCCCCTGGCACTTCGGCTCGAGGTCGTGAAACCAGTGCCGTCGCTGGTCACGCCGATGATGGTGAGACCGTCGGCGCTCAGGTTGAGCGCCTCCTCGGTCGAAGCGCGCATGACCGCAAGGTTGCCCAGGCCGGTCAGCTCGAGGCTTACGTACTGGCGGCTCGTGGGCGGGGTTTCGTCGGCGATGAAGAGCCGGTAGGTGGGGCCGCACGCCTGGCCGCGCTGATAGAGGATGGTGACGCCCGAGGGCGTGACCCCTGCCAGCGCGTCCTGCACGCTGGTGCTATTCACGGACGGGAAGGCCTGTCCGGGGCCGTAGCTGAAGCTCGAGCAGACCGGGGTCGTGCACACGTTGGCGAGGCAGGCGATGGCGCTGCGGCAGGCCCCGCAACTGGCGGTGCGGGATTGGCCGCAGTTGTCGGTGCCCATGAGCTGATCGCAATCTTTGCCCAGCCGCATACAGAAAGCGCTGTCGCTCTCGGGCACACAGGCGTCGCGGGTGGCGTCGCCACCCGAACCGTCCGACGGGTTGCCGTCGGCGTTGGTTTGATGCACTTCCCCACAGGCGACTGCGGCCAGGGCCCCCAGCACGATGACTCGCATCCTTTCCATTATAGCCCAGCCGGGCGCAGCGGAGAACGGTTGCGACGACCCGGGCCTTTACGACTGCGCGGGCTCGGGCCCGCGCGCGCGCTCGCGGCGCTGCGCATACGCGGCCGCACGCTCGGGCGTGTAGATGGTGCCGCGCACCCAATCCCAGAGCGGGATGGTGACGTTCATGTTCCAGCGCTGCATCAAGCGTGGCGAGTGATGGGTGGCATGGTGGCGGCGCAGGATGCGCACCAGCCGCAGGCGCCCGATGAAGCTGTCGGGCGGGAGGTGATACGAAAGGTGCAGCCACTCGTAGGACACCACGTAGCCCATCGAGGTCGCGCACGCGAGCAGAGCCGGATTGCGCTGCCCGAGCAGGATCAAGCCCGTGACGAGCGGAAGCTGCATGGCCAGGATCATCAGGATCCCGTAGGCGGGAATGAGCACGATTCGGAATTCGCGCGGGCTTCGGATTGCCATGTCCTCGGCCACGAAGATGCGGTGGTGGATGGGAGTGTGGCGGTCATAGAGCGGGGCCGCCACCCGCGTGCGGCGGTGCAGCGCGAACTTGTGGCCGCGCCACTCGACCGCATTGGAGAGCACGAACACGAGCGGCACAGTCAGCAGCTGCCAGGCATGCAGGTCGCGCAGAAAGCAAATGCCCAGGACGATGGCGCCGATTCCGATGGTCGAGGGAAAGGCCAGGTGCACCCAGGGCGAATACCAGCGCGGAATGTCCCGGGTTACCTGGGCGCGTAGGGTTTCGCGGCCCGGGTCGTCGGCAGCGTCGGGATCCCAGCTCGGAATAATTGGTCCGACCACTAGACCAATCTAGCGGCGGGGGCCGGGGACGTCAAGCGCTTTTTTTTGCAGGCAACTTTTGGCGTCGCTCGCCGATATCTTGGGATGGTCCTGCCCGCGTTGGCGGTCGCCTTCGCTGTCGGCATCGCACTGGGCGTGGAGCTCGCTGCGCGCGGGTGGCTGCTGGGCGCGCTCGTGACCGGGGCCGCGCTGGCTGGCCTGGTCGGGCTGGCAGCCTGGCGCCGCTTCTGGGCCCTGTTGCCGGTCCTCGGTGCAGCGGCCGCCGGGCTGTGCGCGGGCGCGGTCACGCTGCGGGCGCCGGTCGCGCCACCCCCTTCCGAGCCGGTTGCGCTCGAGGGTCGCGTGGAGCGGCCGCCCGAGCGGGACGGCCACGGCCGCACGCGCGTGCTTCTTCACTGTGGGACCGCGCGCGTGCAGGTGACGGTCGCCGCCGGCGCGGTTGGGCTGCTGCCGGGCGATCGCGCGCGGGCGGTCGTGCGCCTGCACCTGCCCGAGGGTTTCGCAAACCCCGACGGGCTGGATGCCCGGCGACTCGCGCGCGCACGCGCAATCGATCTGGTGGGCGGCGTGCGCAGCGCGGACGAGCTGGTGCGAGTGGCGGGGCCGCCGCAGCGCGGACCCTGGCGCGCCGCCGGCAGCCTGCGCGCGCGACTGGGTGCGCTGGTCGAGCGAGCTGTGCCGGCCGGCCCCGCGCGCGGGCTCCTGCTTGCCTTGACCCTGGGCGACCGCGGCGAAGTGGCGCCCCGGCTCGACGACGACTTCCGCGCCTCCGGGGTCACGCATGTGCTCTCGGTGTCGGGGTTGCATCTGGCGGTGGCAGCCTTCCTGCTGTACGCAGGGCTGCGTTGGCTTCTTTTGTGGGTGCCGGCGCTCGCGCTGCGGCTGGAAGCGCGTCGAGTCGCAGCCGCAGCCTCCATCCCAGCCGTGTGGGCCTATGCCCTGGTCACCGGCGGAGCGGTTGCGACCTGCCGGTCGGCCGTCATGGCAACCGTGTTCTTCGCGGGCATCGCAGCCGCCCGGCGCCCGTTCGGACCCGCGGCCATTGCAGCGGCCGCGATCGCGCTGCTTGTGCAAGCACCGCTGGCCCTGTACGAGCCCTCGTTCCAGCTCACGTTTGCGGCCATCCTGGGCCTGGCCCTCTTGGCCCCGCGGCTGGCCGGCCGCGGCACCGGCCTGTGGCAGCGGCTGCGTCGGTTCGGCGCCGCCAGCCTGGCCGCGACCGCGACCACCGCGCCCATCGCAGCCTACCATTTTCATCAGGTTGCGCCGGCAGGGCTCATCGGCAACCTTTTGGTGGTCCCGCTGTGCGAGCTTTTGGTGCTGCCGGTCGGCTTGGGCGCCCTTGCGCTGGGATGCCTGTGGCCGGCTGCAGCCGCACCGTTTCTGCGGGTGGCGGCTCTGGGCGCGCACGCGATGGCGGCGGCTGCACACGGGGTCGCGCGCTTGGCGCCCGCATGGCAGCTGGGCACGCCCAACCTGTGTCAGATCGGTCTATATTATGGAACGCTGGCGGCGTGTGTGCGCGCGCGCAAGAAGCTCGCGCTCGTGCTCGCGGGCGGGCTGCTCGCGAGCGTGGCGGTGCAGCAGGTCGGGCGCCTCTTATCAACCGATCTGGTGGTCACTTTTCTCGACGTCGGACAGGGCGATGCGGCGGTGCTCGAGCTGCCCCATGGCCGGGCCGTCCTGGTTGACGGCGGAGGCTCGTTCGAGCCCAGCTTCGACCCGGGCGAGCTCGTCATCGAGCCGTTCCTGCGCCGCCGCCAGGTAAGCCGGCTCGACCTGGTCGTGCTCACACATCCCCATCCCGATCACATGAACGGCCTGGTTCGCATCCTCGAGCGATTCGAGGTCGGCGAGTTCTGGGAGCCCGGCGAGCCCGCACCCGAGGCGCCGGCCTATCGGGCCCTGCGCGAGCTGGTCGCGCAGCGAGGCATCGCGCACGGGCCGCCCGAGACGCGCACGCTGGGCGGCGCGCGCATCGATGTGCTGGGCCCGCTGGGAGGCGCCCATCTGGGCCGCTCGACCAACGACAATTCGCTGGTCCTGCGCGTGCGCTACGCGGGTCGTGCCATCCTCCTGGCCGGCGACATCGAGCGCGCCTCGGAAGCCGAGCTTTTGGGCGCCGGCGCCGACGTGCGGGCCGACGTGCTCAAAGTGCCCCACCATGGCTCGCGCACCTCATCGACCCCGCCTTTCGTGGCCGCGGTCGCGCCCGCGCTCGCGGTGTTCCCGGCCGGCGCCGGCAACCGCTTCGGCTTTCCCCATCCCGACGTGATGGCACGCTACCTCTGCCCCACGCTCATCACCGGTCGCGATGGTGCGGTCACGGTCCGCATCCGCCGCGACGGCTCGCTCTCCTACACGTCCGTCCGGTATCATGGCCCCGGGGGCTCTATGATAGCATCCGGCGCCGCATGGTGAGGCTCGAGGTTTCCGCGCGCGACCCGTCGGGCGTACGCACCGGCTACCAATTCGAGTTCGATCGCGACGAGATCGTGCTCGGGCGCGCGGCCGACGCCGATGTCGTGCTGCCGCACGAGGGAGTGTCGGGCGCCCACGCACGCATTCGCCGCCGCACCAGCGGCTACTATCTCTCGGATGGCGGCTCGACCAACGGCACCCGTGTCAACGGCACCCGGGTCGCAGCCGGCCGCGATCAGCGCCTGCACGACGGCGACCGCATCGACATCGTGGCCTTCACGCTCACCTTCCGCGAGGCCCCGGGCGGCCCCGAGACCACGGCCGAGGGCACGGCCTCGATTGCGCGCCGCATGGTACGCGAAGTGCTGGGCGTTTTGGGTCCGGGCGACGAGGCGCCCACTCTGACCGTGCTCGATGGCTCCCAGGCCGGCCACATCTTCCGCATTCTCGAGTCCACGCGCCCGCTCACGATCGGCCGCGCCGAGGCGTGCGATCTCCGGCTCGACGACAAGGACACCTCGCGCGAGCACGCGCGCCTGCTGCGCGACTGGCTCGGTGTGGCGATCGAGGACCTAGGCGCCAAGAACGCCGTGCTGATTGGCGAGGTTCCGGTGCGGGGGCTGCGCCGCCTGCACGACGGCGACGTGCTGTTGGTGGGATCGGTTCGGCTGCGCTACGACGACCCGGCCGAACGCTATCTACGCGAGCTGGAGGCGCGGCCCGACGTACTGAGCGCCACGCACGACCGCGGCGCCTCCGGCGGCCGGCCCATCGGCCTGTACCTGACCTACCTCATCGGCGTTCTGCTCATGCTGGCGGCCGCCACCGGGCTCTGGATTTTCTTGCGCTGAGCCGCCTGCGCCAGGGTCCCGAATCAGAAATTCGTTTACGAATTTCTGATGGGACACTACGTCTTTTTCCGAGGACCTAGGCGTCAGTTTGCCTGTCAACGAACTTTCAACTCGCCACACTAGCTGCCTTTGCGCCGGGGCTCGATCACGACCCGCACGTGCTGGCCGCGCGCGATCAGATGGCTGCCCTCGCGCAGCGCAAGCGCGAACGTCAGCTCGCGCCCATCGTCGCTCAGGGCCACCAGCCGCGCCATCGCAACCAGCTTGGCGCCGACCGGGGTGGGCGGCGCGTGCGTGATCGTGAGCTGCATGGTCAGCCCGACCGTCGCGGCCCAGGGCGGCAGCAGGCCCGCCACCGCGCGCACGGCCGCCTGCTCCATCCAGAGGGCCGCGCGCCCCACGCACACCGAGCACTCGTAGACGTCGCCGGGCGCGGCCAGATCGTCGACCCGCACCGTGACCTCGAGGCGCCCTTCCTGTCCCGGCTGCAGGGTGGGAGCGGACGCGGGCGCCGGCTCGGAGTCAGCGCCGTCTGTGGGCGCAGGTTGCGCAGCCGGTTTCGCGAGCGCCGCCGGCGGGCGCGCGCTGGAGTCGCGCAGAAAGGCCGCGTAGGCGCCCGCAGGCGCGGCCTGAAACATCACGCCCATCGCGTGCTGCGCGTACAGCACCTCGGTGCCGCGCAGCTTGCGTACCCATCGCACCTGCCCCACGAACTCGACCTCGGGACCGGAGGGCAGCGCGATGCGGCCCCGGATGTCACGGCCACCGGGCAGCACGAAGTTGCTGTGCAGCGAAAAGCCGGTGCGCGACAGGTTGATCGTGAAGCCGGTATGCTCGCGCGCGCCGTCGTTGAACGCGACGCGCAAGCGCCGCCGCACGCGCGGATTCTGCCGATGGTCCCCCAGAGTGAACCCCCGACTGCAATGATAAATCAATACTCCGACGGTGGGAACAGAAACGCGAGCGCACCCCCGAACCGGGCTCTCCAGTCCGCCCAGTCGTGCTGCGCGCCCGGGGCCTCCACGTGCCGCAGGTCGTAGCTCTGCGCGGCCAAAAGGTCGGACAGCCGGCGGGTGACATCGCAGTTGTCGTTGGGACAGCCGCTGTCGAGGTAGATGCGCAGCGGCTCGGCCGGCCCCGCCTGCATGAGGCCGATCATGGCGTCGTTGCTCCAGAACAGGCTCGCCGACTGTGCGCACGCCCGGCGCCACATGTCGTCGCGCTGCCAGGCTGCATAGAGCGCAATCAGGCCGCCCAGCGAGGCGCCCGCCACCCCGCGCGCGTCCGGGCGGTCGAGCGTGCGGAAGCTGGCGTCGATGTGCGGCCGCAGCTCGTCGGCCAGAAAGCGCACGTAGGCATCGCCGCGCGCACCCGCGCTCGCGAACGTGTACTCGTCCGTGCGCGTCTGCTGCGTGGGCAGCGCCACGAACACCAGGATCAGGGGCGCCGCCTGCCCGGCCGCGATGACCTGGTCGGCCACCTGGTGGAACTGCGAGCGCACGATAGACTCGTTTCCATCCTGCACATACAGCGAGGGATAGCGCCGGTCCGGGCGCTCGTCGTAACCCGCGGGCAAATAGACGTACACGTCGCGCGGCCCATCGGCGAAAAGCGCGCTCGAGGCCACCTCCGGCAGCCAACGCAAGCGCGAGCCGGTCTGCACCCAACCGTCGGTGTACAAGACCGAATTGAAGTCACCGGGCGCGCCCGGATCGAAGCCGTCCCACTCGATCTCGAAGTCGCGTGGATCCTTGCGCCACACGCCTGCGTGCACGAGCTTGTAGGCGCCGCGCAGGCCCGGGCCCAGCGGCCGGCCCAGGTAGGCCAGCGCGCCCTCGCCCAGCGGCACCATCGGATCCGCGCTCGCGCTCCAGCCGTTCCAGGTGCCGGCCACCGATTCGTCTGCGCGCTCGAGGTCGACAAACAGCACGTCGCCGCCGCGTACGATCGGCAGCTCGGCCGCGCTCGCCGCTGCACGCAGAGCGCCCACGTGCGCGTCGTCGGGCTTTTCCAGGGCGTCGACCAGCGCGCGCGCCACCTCGGGCAGCCCATCCCGGAATCGGGCGCCAAAATCCAGCGTGAGCCGGCCTCTGCGCTCGTCGAAGCGCACCTCGAAGGGGCCGCTCAGCGGCAGCTCGAGCTGGGCCAGCGGCGCCGCCGGGTCGGCGGCCGCCGACAGGGGCGGTGCGAGGCCGGGCGGTGCGAGGCCGGCCGCCGCGCCCTCGGCCACCCCGTCGACCAAAAGCCCCACGTTCACGCGTCCGGCCGGCAGGGTCACGGTTGCCGACCAGATGCCACCGCCCGCATAGGCGAGCGGCGCGCTCGCGGTGCCGCGCAGTGAAACCGACCCGCTGCGCGGCCGGTCGACGTCCACACTGCCCTGCCCGCACGCCGCCAGCGCGAGCACACATGTTGCGATTCGCAACCAGCGCGACAGATCTGACACGATTCCTCCGCCCCGCCCTGGGGCGGCCCGGCATCATGCAAACCGCATGCTCGCTAGGGAACTTGCAGGATGATGAGCCCGCGTTCCTCTTCGGCCAGGTAGGCGATGTTGCCGATCTTGTCGATTCCGATCGCGCCCTCGAAGAAGCTGAAGCCCGTGTTCGGGCTCGGGCTCCAGGTGTTGTAGTAGCCGATCTGGGTGGGCGCCGCGGTGTCCGAGAGCTGCAGGATGCGCAGCCCATCCATGTAGTGCGCGACATAGGCCTTGTCGCCGTCGCACAGAATGTTGTGGATCGAAACCTGCGGCCGGTCCTGGCCCCATTCGCCAACCAGCCGGATGTTGGCCGGGTCGGTGACATCCAGCTCGCGCCCGTGCGCGGTGAAGTCCTCGTCGCCGGTGAGCGCAATCTTGCGGCCGTGGATGGTGGTGACCCAGTTGGAGTGGTTGGTCATGCGCGGGTAGGTGAACTGGCCGAGAAGCTGCGGCATGGCCGGATTGGTGACGTCCACGACGACCAGCCCGGCGCCCCAGTAGTCGAGATAGGCCCGCCCGGGCTCGACGAACAGGTCGTGCACGAAGACGGCGCCGGTCCCGTTGGGCAGAACGTACTGGCCCAGCTCGACCGGCTGCTCCGGGTTCGAGATGTCTGCGATGACGATCCCGCCGATGGCGAGATCGGCCATGTACACGGTCGTGCCCACGATGAAGTGGGTGTGCACGTTGTCGCCGTCGCGAATGTGCGACTTGCGCATCGGTTGCGTGGGATCCGTGATGTCGAAGACCACGATCCCGTGGGTCGATGACGCCATCAGCGCGTAGTTGCGCCCGTTGCGATCGATCAGCTTGACGTCGTTGTAGATCTCGAACACGGAGCTGGAGCCGGCGTCCTCGGTGTCGACGTGCGAGATCTCCGCGATCGTGTAGGGCGTGCCCGGTGTGAGCCGCAAGATGCGCAGGCCGTCGTCGTAGCGCGCCAGCACGGCCAGCTGCCGGGTCAGGTCGACCCGCACGTTGGCGGTGATGGTGGGCCAGGTCCCGTTGCCGCCGTACTCGCCCAGGAAGGTCACGTTGCTCGACTTTTCGCCCTCGCCCGCCCGGCGCTCGAGCTTGACCGCATGGAAGGTGCCGACCGCGCAGTCGCCCATGCGGTTACAGCCCTCCATCTTGCCATCGATCACGCCGGGCGCAGGCCGCGTGCAGGCCAGAAACGAGCGCGGGGTCAGGCGGCCCTGGGCCGCCCGGTACCAGAACAGATCGCGCGCGGTCTGCACGGTCGACGCGGTCGGGCCGCCGTTGTAGGTGGCGGCCAGCGAGCCGGTTTTGAGATCGAACCGCACGATGCCCGCGAACTGGCCCACCACCTGCAGATTGTGGTCGATGCTCCAGATGGTGCCGTCGAGCGCGAGCTGATCCCATCCCATCTCGCAGCCGGTGTGATCGAACCCGTTGGGCGTGGTGAAGTCGCCGGCGTCACCGGTCACGCTGCCATCGGTCGGCGCGGCGTCGCGTCCGCCGCTGCCACCGCCGCCACCCGCGTCATCACCGCATCCCAACCAGAAGAGAGGGCACAAAAGAAGAGGTCCTGCGAGGCTTCTGAGCACGGCCCGAAATCCTTTCTCCCCGGGCGTAAGAGCGCACTATATCATGGCACTTGGTTGCAGCCGGATATGAGCCAGCGCACAGTGCTCGTGGTGGGCGGTGGCATCGGGGGCCTGGGCGCCGCCATCGCGCTGGCACAAGCCGGGCTCGAGGTGGCGGTCTACGAGCGCGCGCCCGAGATCCGTGAGGTCGGGGCCGGCATCACGATTCAGTGCAACGCGATTCGTGCGCTCGCGCGACTGGGACTGGACCAGACGGTGGTGGCGGCCGGCGAGCGCGTGACCCGCTTGCGCATCCTGACCGCGCGCGGCCGGGTGCTGGCCGACCTGCCGCTGCTGCCCCTGTATGCCGAGCTGGGCGCGCCCGCAATCGCGCTGCACCGCGCGACCTTGCAGCGCATCTTGTACCAGGCCGCTGGCAGCGCGCGCGTCCACACCGGCTGGGAGTGCGTTTCCTACCGCACCGACGACGCCTGCGTTCGCATCCGGCTCGCGGACGGGCGCGAGGTCGCGGGCGCGGTGCTGGTCGGTGCCGACGGCATCCGCTCGCTCGTGCGCGCGCAGCTGCTTTCCGACGGGCCGCCCGGCTATGCCGGCTACACGGCCTGGCGCGGGGTGGTGCCCGATCGATGTGGCGTGCCGGCCGGCCAAAGCTCGGAATCCTGGGGCCGCGGACGCCGCTTCGGGATGGCGCCCATCGACGGCGATCGAATGTACTGGTACGCGACCGCCAATGTGCCGGCCGGCCAATCGGCCCCGCCCGGTCAGGTGCGCGCCCAGCTGCTCGAGCTGTACCGGGGCTGGCACGCGCCCGTGTGCGAGCTGATCGCGGCCACGCCCGAGGCCAACATCCTGCGCGGCGACATCTTCGATCGGCCGCCGGCCGCGCGCTGGGGTCAGGGGCGGGTCACCCTGCTCGGCGACGCTGCCCATCCGATGACCCCCGACCTCGGTCAGGGCGCGTGCCAGGCGCTCGAGGACGCGGTCGTCCTGGCCGATGCGCTGGCAAGCGCCGATGCCGCCGCGCCCGCGCCCGCCCTGCGCAGCTACGAAGCGCGCCGCCAGATACGCACGCGCTGGTTCGTGGTGCACGCGCACCGGCTGGGTGCAATTGCGCAGCGGCAGCATCCGCTGGCCTGCTGGGCGCGCGATCTGGGCGCGCGCATGACCCCGGCCGCCCTGTGGCGGAGGCAGCTCCGGCAGGCGTGGCGGTTCAGTTGGTCGTGACGGTGCCGGTGATGGGGGCCGGCGAGACCACCGCGCTGCCGCTGACCATCAGACGCGCGGCATCGCGTGCACGCAGATAGATGAAGCCCTTGCCGCCCCCGCCCCCGCCCCCCGAGGTGGCGCCGCCCGAGTCCGAGTTCTGGCCGTTCGGCGACGGGTTGGTCACACCGTTGGCCTCGAAGCCGCCGTTGCCGCCGCTGGAGCAGGAGCCCCCGGCCGCGCGCGTGGCCCCGAGCTGCCCGGGTTGGCCGTTGACGTGGGAGCAGAAGAATATCGGGGGCGGTGAGCACGCGTAGCAGCCGCCCGCGCCGCCGCCGCCGTTGCCGGCCACGATGGCTCCGGCCGACAAGGTGACCGCCGGCGCCTCGATGACCAGGGTGCCGCCCGAGCCGGCTCCACCCCCCGGCAGGTCGGACGTGAAGCGAATACGCGTGATGCCGGCGCCCCCGCCACCGTTCACGTCGATGGTCCCGGTTGCGCCGATGGTCAGGCTCACGAGCGAGATGAGCTGAAAACCGCCGCCGCCCTGGCCGCCGAAGCCGAGCGCGGCGCCGGTTCCGGTCTCGGTCACACCGCCCCCACGGCTGCCACTGGTGAGCACGGTTGTGGTGCTGGTGACGGCAGCCCCGCCCGGGCCGCCCGGCACCGAAGCGGCCGCGCAACCGGTGCCGACGCACGCGCCGCCGAGCCCGCCCGCGAGCGCATTGCCACCGCCGCCCCCGCCCGGCGCGTGGTGATTCCCGCTGGTGACCATGGGAGCCTCGGTCGAGCCGCCGGGCGCGGGTCCGTTGAAGTTGGTCCGGAACGCGATGGTGCCCTGGATGTCGAAGGTACCGGCCGCCTGCAACGAAAGCACCTGATCGGCGGTCGTGCTGTTCGTAATGGTCAGGGTCTGCCCGGACTGAACGCTGATGTTGCCGAACTTGACCACACAGATGGGCGGTCCACCCGCTTGCCCCACCACCGCAACCTGCGGCGCCCCGACGATCGACATCATGGTCATCCCGATGGTGACGTTGACCGTGTTGGGCGTACCCGTGCACGCCGAGATATCGATCGTGGAGGCTGCGTTGATGGTCAGGTCGGGCAGCGTCCCACTGGGCGTGCCGACGCCATACGATGGCACCAGGTTGCGGCAGCGCGGCGACGGGGTGGTCGCGCAGCCGAGCGCGCAGGGCGTGGTGGAGCTGGGCATTCCGTTGCTGCACACGACCAGGCTGTCGCCCTGGCAGCTGGTGGTGTTGCCGACGCACGAGTTGCACACCCCCTGGGCGGCGTTGCAGCCGGCGGCCCCGCACGCCGTCATCGCGCCAGGTGTTCCGTCGGTATTGCACATGACCGAGTTGCCCGCCATGTCGCAGAAGCGCGCGCCGGGCGTGCACATGTTGCAGCGGTTCATCTGGCAACCGTGCATGCACGGCGTCATGCTCGCGATCATGCCGTTGGCGTTGCAGACCGCCAGGTTGTCGCCATTGCAGAACATGGGAACCGCGGAGTTGCACTGCTTGCAGGCAGTGCCCGCGCAGCCGAACTGACAGTCCATCACTTTCGTGAGCATGGTGCCGTCGTGCGAGCACTGGTACAGGTTCATGTCGGCCCCACAGCTCGTGGAGTCGGGGTCGCACAAAAGCGTGTCGGCATTGCTGGTATCTGCGATCGGTCCGTCGCGCGTGATGGTGTCGCCACCCTGAGGCCCATCGGTCGGCATCGTGTTGACGTCGCCGCAGCCGCCGAGCAAACCGAGGCACACCACGAACGCAAAGGCGCCGAACATTCTCATTGGATGGACCTCCCCTCGATCAATAGGCAATCGAAGCTACAACCCCCATCGGGAGATTATCGCCAGGCTTGCGAGAAAGTCGTGAGCAATCGAAAAAGCGCCGCGATTACCTGCGCTTGTTGCGCTTGCGTGCTTTGCGCGCGGCCTTGCGCTTGGCTTTTTCGCGAGCCCTGTCGATCGATCGCACGGGCGGCCGGAAGCCGCCCTGCCGTTCGGCCGCTCCGCGCGCGCTTCCGGTCAGACCCATCAGCTGATTGATGTCGATCCCGGCCAGCTTGCGCATCTGCGCGACCTGCTTGAACCCCGGCAGCTTGCCCAAGAGACCGGTCGACGCGCCAATTTCCATCATCATCTGGCGCATCATGCCGAACTTGTTGATCAGCTCCTTGACCTCGTGCTCCTTGCGCCCGGAGCCGGCGGCCACGCGCCGGACGCGGCCCTGCGCAAAGTCGAGCGCGCGGCGCTTCTTGGTCTTGCCGCCGGTCACGAACTCGCTCCAGCCGACCGTGATGAAGTGCTCCGGGCGCCGCCGCTCCTCCATGGTCATCGAGCTGATCATGGCCTCGATCTTCTTGAGCTCACGGTCGTCGAGCTGCACGCCCTCGGGCATGCCGTCGGGGAAGAAGGGCATCTTTTCGAAAATGTCCTTGAGGCTCCCCATTTTCTGAATCACCCGGATCTGCTCGAGGAAGTCGCCCATGTCGAACTTGCCCTTGAGCATCCGGATGGCGTCCTGCTCGGCCTTCTCGGCGTCGACGACCTCCTCGAACTCCTGCATGAGGCCGACGATGTCGCCCATGCCGAGGATGCGGCTGGCCAGGCCCTCGGGCCGAAACTCCTCCAGCTTGTCGAGCGCCTCGCCCATGCCCAGGAACTTGATGGGCTTGCCGGTGACCTCTTTGATCGACAGGGCGGCGCCGCCGCGAGCGTCGCCGTCGAGCTTGGTCAGGATGATGCCGTCCAGATCGAGGCGCTCGTTGAAGGCCTTCGCGGTCTCGACCGCCGACTGTCCGATCATCGCGTCGCAGACCAGGAAGATGTTGGCCGGCTCGACGCGCTGGTCGATGTTGGCCAGCTCCTGCATGAGCGGCTCATCGATGGCCAACCGGCCCGCGGTGTCGAAGATGACCACGTCGCGCCCACTCGTATGCGCCCACTCGACCGCGCGCGCGCAGATATCGACCGGATCCTTCGATTCCACGTCGGCGAACACCGGCATCTCGAGCTGCTCGCCCAGCACCTGGAGCTGCTGGATGGCGGCCGGCCGATACACGTCGGCCGCCACCAGGCACGGCTTCTTGTGCTTCTTCTCGAGATAGCGCGCCAGCTTGCCGACCGTGGTCGTCTTGCCCGAGCCCTGCAGCCCCACCATCATGATCCCGGTCGGGCCGCGCTTGGCCGTGCGGATCGTGGTGTCGACCGGGCCCATCAGCGCAATCAGCTCGTCCTGGCAGATCTTGACGAAGTGCTGATCGGGAGTGACGCGCACGACCCCATGCTCGGTCGATTTGGCTTTCAGGTCGACGCTGAGCCCGATCGTCTTTTCCTTCACCCGCTCCAGGAACGCTTTGACCACCTTGAACTCGACGTCGGCCTCGAGCAGCGACAGCCGCACCTCGCGCAGCGCCTCGTCGACGATCTCGGGCGAGAGCTCGGCCCGGCCCTGCAGGCGCTGCTTGGCGGCGCGAAAACCGCGCGTCAGGGTCTCAAACATGACTCGCGTCTTGTAGCACAGCCGGGGGGCATGGACAACGACGCGGCGGGACGGCTATCATGTAAATTCCGTGAAGACTTTCGTAGTGCTGGCGGTGCTCGGCGCACCGCTCGCGGCCGCGGCGCGCGACATCCCGTGCGGCGCGGTCGAGCCCGACGTGATCCAGATCGACGGCCTGCTCAACGATTGGAAAGACGTGCCGGGCCTTTACACGCAGGACGCGGCGCACGTGCGCGGCAAGAGCTGGGACGGGCCCGACGATCTCTCTTTCATCACTCGCTGCAACTATGACGAGCGGCGGCTGTATCTGGCCATCGACGTGCACGACGAGCGGCTGGTGCGCACGCGCAAGGCGAAGCCGCAGGAAGATCACGTCGTCATCCTCTTCGGTGCAGGCCGGCGGCTGGTCATCTACCCGGCCGATCTGCACGCGGACATTCCGCGCGTGGTCAAGTGGGGCAGCGCCAAGAAAACCCCGCCCGGCATCGAGGTCGCCGAGGCCATGCAGCCCAAAGGCTGGTCTGTGGAGGTGGCGATCCCGTGGCGGCTGGTGCCCGGATGGTCGCCCGGAGTGGGTCAGGTACGAGGTGCGGTTGCGGTCGGCGACGCCGACTCCCGGGTGCCGCTCAAGCAGGACGCCATGATGTCGACCGCCGAGCGGCGCATCGGGGCCTTCGTGCTGGGCGAGGGCGACGAGCTGTACAAGGCCTTCCTGGACGCCATCGGCGCCAAGCGAACCGACGTCGCGTTCGACCGCATGTACGACATGGGCGGCGATCCGGGGCTCGAGCGGGTGGTGCGCGTGGGCAAGGTGGTGGGCGTGATCGGCAAGGATTATTTGTATTTCGAGATCCCGGTGCAGGATGTTCACGACCTCAAGGAGTTTCGGGTGCTGGATCTGGCCGGCGACGGCAAGCACTCGGTGGTGGTGCGCTATGTCGAGCACGGGGGCGGCGGCTCGCGCGACGTGCTGGCGGTGTGGAAGATCGTAGGACCCACCTTCAAGCGCACCTTTGCCTGCGAGGTGGCCAAGCAGATCGGCTCGAGCCGCCTCGAAAACCACTACGCGTTCCTGGCGCGCGGGCGCGGGCACGACATCGTCGTGGAGGCGCAGCCGTCGAGTGGGCTCCGGCAGGACGCCATGACGGAGCAGCCGGCCGACGACATGCTGCCCATCCTGCTTCCGTGGGGCGAGCAGCGGCGGGCACGCTTTCGCTTCCGCGGCGACGAGTACTTCCCGGTCGAGGAGAAGGGCCGCTGATGCGGACGAAAGAACCTGGGACCGTCTCGAGCGTCTAAAGCTTCCAAGAGGTCAGCGCAGCGTGCGGGTCGTGCGGTTTGCGTGCGCGGCGGCGCTTGTCGTGTACGCCGTGCATTGGTTGGTCTCGTCCAGGCGGGTCGCGTCAGCGGACCTGCGCGTGGAGGAGGCCAGGGGCGCAGCCGGGGCCGAGCCAGCGCCCACGCGTCCCCAGCCTCTGCGTGCGGGCGCGCCTGCGGCGGCTCCCACAAAGGCCTACCGCGGCACCGTGACCTCGGGTCGGGACGGCCGCCCGATTGCCGAAGCGAACGTGATGTTGTGCCTTCGCGACCCGTGCGAGGACGAGCCGCTCGCCGACTTCGTCACGGACGACGACGGCACCTTCGAGGTCGAGCCCGATGGCGACGCGGGCCCGCTCCAGCCCCGCGCGCTGGTCGTGCGCGCCGATGGTTTCCTGGAGGCGGCGCTGCGCGGCCCCGAGCTAGCCGCAGCCGCCCGACCGGGCGGCGTCGAGGTCACGCTCGAGCCGGCGCCGCGCGTGCATGGCCGCGTGCGGGCGCCCGACGGCAGCGCGCTCGAAGGCGTGCGCGTCGGGGTGTTCCAGAGGTCGGCCGCGGAGGAAATCTGGGACTTGACCGGTGATACCGGAGAATACCGGCTCGAGAGCGCGCCCACGGGTGAGGTGACTGTCTATGCGATCTTGGACGACCACGAAGAGGTCCAGGCGGCGCTCGGGCACCTGAGCTTGCGACCGGGCGACGAGCGAACGCTCGATTTCACGCTGTCCGGGCAGCGCGCCCACAAGGTGACCGGGCGCGTGGTCGACCGCTTGGGCCGGCCGCTGGCGTGGGTCGGGCTCACGGTCGAGGAGCCCGCTTCGGCCAGCACGCTGGATCGGGTGTGGGCCCAGCACCTGGGCGGCCAGAGCATTCAGACCGGCGTCGACGGCACCTTCGAGCTGGCGCTGGTTTCGCCGGGGCCCCATCACGTGAAGCTGTGGGCGTGGAGCCCCGAGGACAAGCAGCTCTTGGCCCAGGCTGATCTGTACGCAAGCGAGCACGGCCGCGATGACACGGTGACCGTGTGGGACGCGGACATCGTGCACTGCTCGCTCCGCGATGGGCGTGGCCGCGCCGTGCGGATCTCGCGCTACACGGTCGGGTACGAGCGCACCGACGGAGACGGCTGCGTGAGCAGCATCCGCATCGTTGGCAGCTCGGGGTGGGAGCCTGGCCTTGCCGACCAGCTCAGCTTCCCCTGGGCGCGCTCGTTCGCGTCCCTGTCGGTCAGGCTGGCCGGTGAGGGTATCCAGGGTGAAGCGCTGCTACGCGGTCCCGCCGAACGCTGCGAGCTATCGGGGCAGTAGCCGGGCGCTCAGCTCCCCTGCTGCGGCTGCGTGCCCGCGGCGTCCTGCTGCTTGAGCTTCGCGTTGGCGTTGATCTCGATCTGCACGCGCCGGTTGGCCTGCCGGCCCTCGGCCGTCTTGTTGTCGGCCACCGGCTTCTCGTCGCCGAAGCCCTCCGGGGTCATGCGCGGACCGGCCACACCCTGCGACTCCAGGAACTTGATGACGCTCTCGGCACGCGCCACCGAGAGCTTCTTGTTCTTTTCCTTCTTGCCCTTGTTGTCGGTGTGACCCTCGACGATGATGTCGGTGTCCGGGTACTGCACGAGCACCTTGGCGAACTCGCTCAGGTCGTGCTGGGCGGCCGGCTTCAGATCGGTCTTGTTGGTGTCGAACAGGATGGCCGAGTTGAACTGCACCACCAGCTTGTCGCCCTGGCGCTCGATCTTGGCGCCCTTGACGTTCTTCTTCATGTCGGCTTCTTGCTTGTCCATGTAGTGGCCGATCACGGCGCCGGTGGCTGCGCCGACGCCGGCCCCAACGGCGCCGCCGATGAGCGCCCCCTTGCCGCCGCCGGCCAGCGCTCCCACACCAGCCCCGAGCGCGGCACCTCCACCCGCGCCGACGAGCGCTCCCGTCCCCTCTTTGGTCGCGCAGGCTAGAGTCACGCCCGCTACCAGTGCAATCGAAATACACAGCTTGAGTCGCGTCATGATGACCTCCTCTTTGTTTCTGCACGCCGGCTGTGGCGGCATGCATCCTGCTCCCCTACTCGCCGGATGAAGTCACATCGAGCGCCGTCGTGGCGCCGTGCTGGATCCGAACGTTGGTCAAGAAACTGCGTTGGCCGGGCGTGTCCACCTGAATGGTGTGATCGCCGGCCGGCAGCACGAGGAATCCGGGTGCATCCGCGCGCGCCTCGCCCCAGGGCTCACCGTCGATCAGCACGCGCGCGCCCGCGTGTGGCACCCGCAGCTTGAGCGTGCCCGAGCCCTTCTCGGCCGGCACCAAGGGCTCCTCGTGGGGCGCGGGCATTCGTTCGGGCACGCCCGCGGGGAGCGGCTCGAGCGCGGCCCGCACCGGATGGGCCCGACCCGCACCGACCGTGAGGCTGAGCAGCAGCGGCCGGTAGCCCTCCCGATACACCTGGATCGAGTGGTAGCCCGAGCGCACCGGTACGAGGGCGCCGCTTTCGGGCGCCCCGCCGAGCTCCATGCCATCGACCACTACGGCGGCATCGGGCGGTGAGAGGTGCAGCTCGAGGAAGCCATAGTCGAGCGCCAGCCCCTCCAGCCCCGGCACGTCGTACGCCTGCGCGGCCCAGGGGTAGGACGAGTAATAGACCGGGTAGAAGCCGCCTTGCGGATACACGATGTAGTGCGGGAAGGTGCGCGCACCGACGAACGTGACGTTGCCTTGATCGATCGAGAAGCCGGGCACCTGGCCGGGGACGCCCGCGTAAAGGTTTCCGCGCGTGGGGGTGGCGTGCGAATGCGAGGGCAGATAGATCGGAGCCGCGCGCCCGGGGCCGCCCCCGATCGGGCCCGCGACCGGCACCGCGGCCGGACCGGTTGGAACCGCCGGATGCGGCGGTGCGCCCCCGTACGCACCCGCAGACGGGCTCATGCCAGGGCTCATGGCAGGGCCCAGTGCGGGGCTTCCTCCGGGGTGGATGGCACCCGCGTGCGGGGCTGCGGAGGGAGCGGCCACGCGTCCGTGCGCAGACGCCCCTCTGCCCCCACCATGGCCACCGCCGCGCAAAGCCGCCGCCGGTTGCGCGGCTGCGGCCAGCACCACGAGCGAGGCCGCAAGATATCGCATAGATCTCCAGTTTTCGCCCTTTTGCTCCATTTTGCAAGCGGTGCGTGCGCGAGTATCCTGACCTCGATGAGTTATCGTGCGCACTTCCGCTGCATCGAAGGCTGCCCGGGCGAGCACGCGTTGGACGAAATCATCTACCGCTGCCCGCGCTGCGGGGCGTTGCTCGAGGTTGCGCATGACCTGGACGCCCTGCGCACGCGCAGCCCGCTCGCGTGGATGAAGCTGTTCGACGAGCGCTACAAGCGCACCACCTGGCCGTACGGCTCGGGTGTGTGGGGCAAGAAGGAGTGGGTGGCGCCGCATCTGCGTGACGACATGGTGGTCTCGCTCGACGAGGGCGGCACCAACCTCCTGTGGGCCGAGCGCTTCGGCCGCGAGCTGGGCCTGGACGATCTATGGATCAAGCTGTGCGGCAACAGCCACACCGGATCGTTCAAGGATCTGGGCATGACCGTGCTGGTGTCGGTGGTGCGCCAGATGATTGCCGACGGCAAGCCGATCGCGGCGGTGGCGTGCGCTTCGACCGGCGACACCAGTGCGTCGCTGGCCGCCTACTGCGCGGTCGCCGGCGTGCGTGCGGTGGTGATCCTGCCCCGCGGCAGGATCACGACCGCGCAGCTGGTGCAGCCGCTGGCCAATGGGGCGCTGGTGCTGGCGGTGGATACCGACTTCGACGGCTGCATGAAGCTGGTGCAGGAGCTGGCCCAGGAAAAGGGCGTGTATCTGGCCAACTCCATGAACTCGCTGCGGCTGGAGGGCCAGAAGACGGTGGCGGTCGAGATCGTGCAGCAGTTCGACTGGGAGGTGCCCGATTTCGTGATCATCCCGGGCGGGAATCTGGGCAACGTGAGCGCGCTCGGAGCCGGCTTCACGATGATGGAAGAGCTGGGCCTGACCGTCAAGCGGCCCCGCATCGTGGTCGCGCAGGCTGCCCGTGCCAACCCGCTCTACCTGGCCTTCCAGCGGGGCTGGGAGCACTATCAGCCGGTGCCTGCGCAGCCGACGCTGGCCAGCGCGATCCAGATCGGCAATCCGGTTTCGATCGGGCGCGCGGTCAGGGTGCTCAAGCGCTACGGCGGCCTGGTCGAGCAGGCGACCGAGGAGGAGCTGGCCGACGCGGCGGCGCGCGCGGATCGAACCGGGATGTTCACCTGCCCGCACACCGGTGTCGCGCTGGCGGCCCTCATCAAGCTGGCCGCGCGCGGGGTGATCGAGAAGCGCCACCGCGTGATCGTGATTTCGACCGCCAGCGGGCTCAAGTTCACCGATTTCAAGGTGCGCTACCACGAGCGCGCGCTCGAGGGCATCGCCGGCCGCTTCGCCAACCGCCCGCTCGAGCTGCCGCCCCGCTACCAGGACGTTCGGCGGGCAGTGCTGGAAGGCATCGGGGCCGGCAGTTGAGTGGCGGCGCTGCCGTCAGCTCCGGAGCGCGCGCCGGCCCGCCATCAGGAAGGCGACCAGGCCGCCCGCCATCGCGATGTACATGACGCCCGCCGGTGGCGACTGCACCATCGTAGCGAGGCCGAGCAGGATCCAGAGGCCATCGAAGATGAGCGAGACGATCCAGGCCCAGCGGTGGCGCAGAATCACGAAAATCGAGACCACGATCGTCATCACGCCGCCCAGCGTCATGACCACGAAGGCGCCGACCAGGATTAAGGTGAGCGTGTGCGGATCGACGCCGGGGGTGTCCGTGAGGCGGTCGCGGAACAGGCGCGGCACGGCGGCCGCAATGACGCCCACCAGCACCCATAACGCGCCGCCGATGATCTGAAGCGCGCCGGCGGCGATCAGGAAGCCGATGCCCTCGGCCGAGGCGACGGCGGCCAGGGCCACGCTGTCGGCGTCGACGGCCGCTTGCGGAGGTGCAAACGCCAGCGACTCGCCACAGCGGGCGCACTGAGCGCCGCTCGCCGGCGAGCCGCAGCGCGGGCAGTACATGTTGTTATTGTAGTGCAGCTCGCCGCCCGGGCCGGGCTTTTTGGGCGGCCCTGCAGCAAATCTTCGAGCAGGCGCACAACCTCGCCCGCGCGATTGCCGATACCTCGCTGATGAAGGGCCGCTCGCTTGACCGCCCGCCGACGGGACGCCATGATCGGGGCGTGACGGAAGCACGCAAGCTGCGCTACGCGGATCTGGCAAGCCTGCCGGACGACGGGCGCCGCCACGAGCTCTATGAAGGAGAGCTGGTCGTGACCCCGTCGCACGAGACCCCGCACCAGGTCCTTCTGCGCAACCTCTGTGTGCCCCTTCACTTGTTCGTGAAGCAGCACGGGCTGGGAACCGTGCTCTTTGCCCCGCTCGACGTCATCTTCACCGACGACACCGTGCTGGAGCCGGATCTCCTGTTCATCTCGCGAGCGCGGCTCGCGCAGCTGGGCAGGCGTGGGATGGAGGCGGCGCCCGATCTGGTGGTCGAGATCCTGTCGCCCTCGACGGCGCGCCGCGACCTGGCCCGCAAGCGCGCGCTCTATGCCAAGCACCGCGTGCCCGAGTACTGGATCGTGGATCCGGACGACGAGACGCTCGACCGCTACCAACTTTCGGGCGATGAATTCGTGCTGCAGGCTCACCTGGGCCGCACCGACACCCTGACCTCGCCTCTCTTTCCGGGCTTTTCGCTCGCTCTCGAAGAAATCTTCGAGTAGCCACGCAACCCGCGCGCGCGGCTGCCGATATTTTGTGCGGGAGGGCGCGATGGCGAGTTATCCACAGCGCATCGAGGCGCTGCTGCGCAACCCGCGCCGCGGCACCACCCGGCCGGTGCCGCATCCCTCCACGAACGCGCCCATGCTGCCGCTCGCAGTGCGGTCGCTCGACGATGGCCGCGAGCTCGCGCTCGACCGCGAGCTTGCCATCGGCCGCGCGCCCGACAACGACCTCGTGCTCGCCGACGCGGCCGTGAGCGCGCGCCACTGCCTGCTCGTGCGCGAGCCGCGCGGCCCCGTGGTCCATGACTGTGGCTCCACCAACGGCACCTTCCTCAACTGGGTGCGCATCGAGCGCGCGGAGCTGGCCGAGGGCGCGCTGATCGTGGTCGGAAGCACACACTTGCGTGTGGTGGCAGCCCGCATGTCGGTCCCTGCCACCGCCGTGCCGGGAGCGGATGCGCTCGAGGGCATCATTGGGCGCTCCCAGCGCCTGCGCGCCGCGCTGGCCGATGTCAAGCGGGTGGCGCGCTCGCATCTGTCCGTGCTTGTGCTGGGCGAGTCCGGCACCGGTAAGGAGCTGGTGGCGCGTGCGATCCATGCGCTATCGGCTCGTGCGGCGGGGCCGTTCGTGGCGGTCAACTGCTCGGCCATTCCGCGCGAGGTCGCCGAGAGCGAGCTGTTCGGCCACGAGCGTGGTGCCTTCACGGGCGCCTTCACGGCGCGTCCGGGCGTGTTCGAGGAGGCCGCGGGCGGAACCCTGCTGCTCGACGAGGTGGGCGACCTCCCGGCCCCGCTGCAGCCCAAGCTCCTGCGCGCGCTCGAGACCCGCATCGTGCGCCGGGTCGGCGGACGCTCTGACGTGCGGGTGGACGTGCGCGTCGTGGCGGCCACCAACCGCGAGCTGGCGGCCACCGATTTCCGCTCGGATCTGTACCACCGGCTGGCCGCGGTGGTGGTGCGGCTGCCGGCGCTGCGCGAGCGGCCCGAGGATGTCGAAACGCTGATCGAGCACTTTTTGGCCGGCCTGGCGGCCGAGCACGGTGCGCGCGTGCTGGCGCCGGGGGCGCTGTCGGCGCTGCGCGCCTACCGCTGGCCCGGGAACGTGCGCGAGCTGCGCAACGCGGTCGAGCGCGCGGTCGTGCTCTCGGGCGGGCCGGTCCTGACCGCGCGCGACCTGCTGCCTCCCGCGCCGGTCGGTTCGGACGGCGCGGCCTCCGACGAGCTCATTGGGGGCCGCACGCTCGACGAGATCGAGCGCGAGGCGATCGGTCAGGCACTCGTGCGCACGCGGGGCAACCAGCGCGCGGCCGCGCTCATGCTCGGCCTGCCGCGCACCACGCTGGCCGATCGCGCCCGCCGCTACGGGCTGCTCAGGAGGCGTGAGGCCTGAGGCCTAAGGGCCTAAGGCTTGAGGCGCTCAGGCGACCGGTGTGGCGCGAGCCGCCTGCGCCGCCTGCGCCTCGCGGGCGCGCCGCCGACGCGCTCGCTGCGCGTAACCCCATCCCACCAGCAGCGAGGCCAGAAATGGCGTCAGCGCGGCCAGCACGGCCAGCGTCTCGTGTCGGTAGAAAAACTCGAAGCAGGCCCGGAACGCTCCGTCCCACCACTCGAGATCGCGCACCGCAAAGAAGATGGCGAACATGGCGGCAAAGGCGAGCAGGTTCCAAAACGCGAACCACGCCACGCGCGCCGCGCGCCGGTCGCCGTTCTCGCCCCGTGTGCGTCCTGCCATCGCTGCTGCCTCTATAGCACCGCCCTCGCGACCGGACAAGGCGAAGCGCGCCCTCGTCTTCCGCAACCTGGGGGTCATCCGTGTGGCGCGGCGTCGGGGCCGCTCTCGGCGGTCGTCCGTCCCGTGTGCCCGAAGCGTTTGCGCCCGATCTGCTCCCACCACGCCACCCACTTCTTGCGGGCCTCTTCGCGCTCGCGCTTGGGCAGATCGAAGTGGTACCCAAAGTATTCGTGCGTGACCCGCTTCAGCTCCTCGGAGGCCGACAGCCGCACTTCGGGCGCTTTGTGCGCCAGCCCCTCGAGCATCCATTCGATGCGGTGGCGGGTGCGGTTCTTGTCCCACCAGGCGCGCCAGCGGCGCTGGCTGCTCGCGAAATCCTGCTTGGTGATGACGACCAGCGCACGATGCGCGGCCTCGACCACGCGGTGGTCGCGGTGCCGGGTCAGCTCGATCAGGCGCGGTACGCAGGCCCGGTCGCGCAGCTCGCCCAGCGCAAGCGCCGACAGGCGCGCGCGCAGCGCATCGGGCTCCAAAAGGTCGCCGCGCAGCCGCTCCATCACTTCGCGGTACTCCCGCACGTCGTCGCCGAAGCGGCGCAGCACGTCGAGCGCCACCTGCCGCACCTGGGCGTCGGGATCGAACAGGCGCAGTCCCAGAAGCGGCAATGCCTCCGGATACAAGAGCTCGCTGAACAGGAGGGTCGCATAGAAGCGGACGTCGGCGTTGGAGTGGCCCAGGAGGCGCAGAAGCGGCGTCACCGAGCGCCGGCCGAAGCGCGCCACCCCGCGCAGAATCGGGCCATGGTCGAGCACCGGCGGCACCGCCCCCCCGTGCGCCGCCCGCCGGTCGAACCCCAGCGGGCCCGGAAAGCGGCGCAGGAGCGCATCGAGACCGTTTCCGCCCAGCTCGAGCAGCTCCTCGATGGCACGCCGGGCCTGCTCGGAGGAGCCGGTGGCGACCACCTGCGCAAGTGAATCCGGATCCGCCTCATCGGTCACGATGACGGTTGGTCGCGGCTTGGACTCGTCGCGCGATTGAGCGAGCTCGACCTCGGTCGAGCCCGCGATGGGCGCCAGGTCGTTGCCCGGCGTCATGTAGTCGGGGTCGAGCATCTCCCGATGCACCACCACGGTCGGCTCCTCGAGCGGGGTCGGCACCGCCTCCTGCGGGGCTGGCGCGCGTTCGGGCGGGCTCGGCTTCTCGGACGGCGGGAAGGCTTGGTCGACCGCCTCCGGAACTTCTTCGGCCTCCTGAGGCACCCGGGGCGTCCGGGTCGGGCTCGGCGGCGTGTCGGCTTCCGCAATGGATTCAGGCACCGACTCGGTGTCGACCTCGGCTTGGGCGCCCGCCGCGGCCGCAGCCTCGGCCCCGGTTGCTGCCTCGGCCCCGGTTGCCGCCTCCGCCCCGGTTGCAGCCTCGGCCCCGGTTGCAGCCTCCGCCCCGGTTGCAGCCTCGGCCGCTGCAGCCTCGGCCCCGGCCTCGACCTCGCGACCCGCTGGCAGCTTTCCTGCAGCCTCCGGTCCCGCGTCCGCACCGAAGCGCGCGCCACCCTCGGCCGCCGGTTCGGGATGCTCACTGACATCGCGCAGCTTGCCAGCCTCGGCCGGCTCGTGCGCGGCCGCGAAGGTGCCCCGCTTCGAGCGCAGGATCAGGGTGTGGAAGGCGCGGCCGGTCTCGCCGGTCGCGACCACCAGATCACCCACGTCGTCCGAGCGCGGTGGCCGCTGGCCATGGTCACCGTAGAGCAGCGCCACCACCCGACCCACCACCTTGATGGGCAAGAACAGCGCCTGCGCGGGCGCCCGCCCCAGAAGAGCCAGCACCTGGCGCGACGCATCGTCGACCGGCCCCAGATAGGGCGAGCCGGTCTGCACCGCGGTCCGGAAGGCAGCGGCGCTCTCGAGCGGCACCGGCAGCTCGCGCGTGCTCTCGGGCCCGTCGAGCCCGGCGGCCACGCGCAGGACCGCCGTCGGCCCGTGAATGGTGAACACGGCCGCATACTCGAGCCGCGCGCACGCCAGCTCGCACAGCGATTCGAAGACTTCGTTGCGGCTCTCGGCCTTGCTGATGCGGAGCCAGGCCGGCAGGCTCTCGAGCGGCGGCGGGTTGTCGTGCCGGACCGGGAGTGCCTCGGGCGGCGGCTCGGATATCGGCTCGCCGTAGCGGCGCGTGGTCACGTGCTCGGGGCTGGGCAGGGCGGGCGCAGCCGGATCGGTCGAGTCGTCCTCGTCAAGCCGCCAATCGAGCTCGGAAGAAACCGGGACATCGCCTGGGAGCGGGTTCGCGGGCACCGCTTCCGCCGCCGCCAGCGCGGGCATCCCCGGCACCGCGGGATGCGCGTGCGTGCGCGCGAACAGCTCGCGCGCCAGCGGGCCCAGGCGCCGCCGCGCCAGCGCGGCGTGGCGGGGTGCCATGGGGACCCCGCATCGGCGCTCCAGCTCGAACGCCACCCGGTACTCGGTTGCGATCCAGGCCTCGACCGGCAAGCCGGCCGCCTCGGCCACTTTCTGGGCAGCCAACGGATGCGACGACTCACACACGATCAGCCGCAGCACGCCGCCCGCGACCGCAACCGGCGCCGCGCGCATGCGCGCGCACACCTCGGCCAGGTCGGGCAAGCTCGCATTCGTGTCGGCGGCCCGCAGCCGCTCCTCGGGCGCCGCCTCCAGGCCGCTGGCCAGGGCCAGCACGGCCCGCAGACGGGGCTCCTCGACCGCGTTCATCTCGAGCAGCACGGTATCGAGCGCGCCCCCGTAGACGATCTGGCGCCGGTAGGCCTCCTCGAGCCGGCGGACGCCGATGGCGCCGCTCTGCACGAGCAGCTCACCGACCCGCAGTCTCATCGTGTTCCTTCGCGGCTCGCTTCGCCGCGGCTGGGCGGCTCGCTCCGCGGCACTCCGCTCGCAAGTCTCGAAACCCCGCGGCTGGGCTGGCCGCTTGGGTGATGCCCACCATGCGGCTCCGCTGTCGCTGCGCCGCCGATGGCGCCGCTCCAGACTCGCCTCGCCCCGCGCTCCGGTCGAGCCGAGCGAGGACCGGGATCCTCGTTTGCGCGGGGCCCCTCGGCTCGTCTCATGGCGCGCGTACCACGTAGGTGCCGGCCAGCCAGTCGTGCAGCCCGCGCTTTTCGCGGTCGAAGCCGATCCACAGGAAACCCAGGCCGCACAGCAGGAAGCTCGGCACATAGGCCGCCGTTCGGGCCAGCGAGCCCACAATCGTCGGGCGCACACCCCGCAGCGTAATCACCTGCAGGCCTAAGGCCTGCTTGCCCAGCGTCTGCCCGCGCGCCGCGTGAAACAACGTAAAGTAGAGCCCGGCGATGGCCACACACAAGAACACGCCTCCGATCGCGAGCGGGCTCTTGCCGAGCACCAGCTCGACCACGTAGTCGAGCCAGCTCTCGCGCCAGCGCGGGATGCGGGCGCCCGAGCCGAGCGCAAGCAGAAGGCCGGTGAAGGCGAAAAAGGGTGCCAGCACGAACGCGTCGAGCGCGGCCGCCAGCAGGCGCCGCCAGAACCCGGCCACCCGAAAGCGGACCACTTCCTGCTCGCGCATAGCGCGCGCCATGAGGCTAGTTATATCAAAAGGAAGGAAAGACTGAAGAAACCTTCAGTCGAGCCGGCGGCCCCTCCAAGGGGCCTCGCAAGCAGGTCACTCGAGCATTCCGAGCGCGTAACCGACCACGGCCAGTGCCGCCAGGGCCGCGGTTTCGGCGCGCAGCGTGCGTGATCCCAACCCCACTGCCACAAAGCCGAGCGCCTGTGCGGCCGCGGCCTCGGCCGCGCTGAAGCCGCCTTCAGGCCCCACCGCGATCACCACCTGCGCGGGCGGCGCTTTCGGCAGCAGATCGCGCAGCTTCACCGCACGCGCCTGCTCCCAAAACAGTAGGCGCAACGCGCCCGTGGGCGCGGCCGCCAGAGCGGCCCCGAGCGGGCACACGGGGGCGATCGCGGGCACGTCGGCGCGACCGCATTGGCGCGCCGCCTCGCGCGCGATCTTGTTCCAGCGCGCTTGCCGTGCGGCCACGCGCGTGCGCTCGCCCGGCCGGATCACCGACCGTTCGGTCAGGACCGGGACGATCCGCGCCACACCCAGCTCGGTTGCCTTCTGCACGATGAAATCCATCTTGTCGCCCTTGGCCAATCCGACCAGGAGCGTCAGCGCGGGCCCGCTCGGAAGCGCGACCTCGCGCCGACCGCTCAGGCGCAGCGTGGCCGAGCGCGGGCCCACGCGGATGAGCTGCGCGTCCCGCTCGTGACCCTGGCCGTCGAACAGAACCACCGGATCGCCCGGTCGCAGCCGGAGCACGCGGCATAGATAATGATGCTCCGGGCCCGCGACCTCGAGCTCGGATGCATCGAGGCGCTCGGCTGGCACGTAGAGCCGCGCCATGCCGCTAACCGGGCCGCTCGAGCTGCGCCGCGCGCCATTCACCGCAGTCGAGCAGGCGCACGATGCGCAGCCCCTGGGTCTGGAAGCGCGCCGCCACGGCGTCCGCAAAGTCCCGCAGCATGCCCGACAGCACGGCCATGCCGCCCGGCGCCACCCGCGCGGCCAGCGGAACCATGATTTCGAACAGGATCTCTGCGGTGAGGTTGGCCAGCACGACCTCGAACCTACCCTCGATGTCGCCGAGCGAGCGGTCGCTGGCCTCGACCCGACCCACGACGTGGTTGCGCGCCAGATTCTCGCGCGTGCAGGCGACCGCCTCGGGGTCGGTGTCGATGGCCACACCGCGCGCATCCGGCCACAGCGCCGCCGCTGCGATCGAGAGGATGCCGGAGCCGGAGCCCACATCGAGAAACCGCACCGGCGCCGGGAGATCTTCCATCGCCTCCAGCACCAGTTGCGTCGACTCGTGACTGCCGGTGCCGAACGCACGCCCGGGATCGAGCTCCACCACCACGTCGCCAGGCTTCACGTCGCCCGGCTCCCAGCTCGGTCGGATCACGATGCGCCGTCCGACCCGTCGAGCCTTGAACCACTGCTTCCAGACGTCGCGCCACTCGTCCTCACTGCGCTGGCGCCGTGTGATGGCGAGATCGGCGAACCGGCTCTTCAGCTCGGCGCTCCGGGCCTCCGCCTCTTCGGGCCGCACATAGGCCAGAAGCTCCACCCGCCCGGGCCGGGCCGGGCGCACCAGCGTCTCGGCGTCACGCACCTCCACGCCGTCGCCCCGAAGCGACAGGTAGGCCGCCACCGCTTCGGCCACCGCCGCGGGTGCGTCCACCAAAAGCTCAGCCCACACCTCAGTCATCGCGCGCAGGCTCGTTATAGCATGCTACATTCGTCTCATGGCCATCCGGCTGTTCGACAAGGACACGGGGCGCGAGCTGGCGCAGCTTTCGACCGAGCAGCTCGCCGATCTGCGCGAGCTGCTCGAGGAGGAAAACCCGGATGATCGCGACCGCTTCGTCAACGCCGAGGCGGTCGACTTCCTGGAGGAGCACGGAGCCGACGCCGCGCTGTGTAAGCTATTACGCGAAGCCGTGGGCGAGGGCGAGGGCATCGAGGTGGAGTGGCGGGAAGATTGAACCAGAGTCAAAAAGTTGACGCAGTGTCATGCGGGGCGACAATGCCGGCATGGCACACGTTCTGGTCATCGCCAATCAAAAGGGCGGGGTCGGCAAAACCACCACCGCCGTGAACCTGTCGGCCGGGCTGGCCCGCCGCGGCAAGCGCGTCCTGCTCATCGATCTCGACATTCAGGGCAACGCGACCGCCACCCTGCACCGTCTGCTGCGCGAAGGCGAGCGCAGCATGGCCGAGACGCTTACCTCCGAGCGTCCCATCGACGACATCGTGGTCGAGACCTCGACGCCCGGGCTCCTTCTGGCGCCGGCCGGCGAGGGACTGGCGGCGGTCGATCTGCACCTGGCCTCGATGCTGGGCCGCGAGCGCGTGCTCGCACGCGTGCTCGAGTCGGCCATCCTGCGCGAGGTCGATCAGGTCATCATCGACACCGCGCCCTACCTGGGCCTGCTCACCATGAATGCGCTGGTGGCGGCCGATCATCTGCTGGTCCCGGTGTCGTGCGAGTATCTGCCCATCCTGGGGCTCAAGCTATTCGGCGACGCGCTGAGCCGCCTGCGCGCGCGGCTCGGCGCGCCCTGCCGCGTGCTGGGCTACCTGCTCACCATGTACGACCGCCGCGAAAAGATCACGACCGAGGTGGAGACGCTCCTGCGCCGCACGTTCGGTGATGCCGTGTTCCCGCATCCGGTGCGCATCTCGACGCGCCACAAGGCCGCACCATCGTTCCGCAAGACCATCTACCAGTTCGATCCGCCGCGCGGCCGCGGGCGCGAGGACTACGAGCGCGTGACCGACGAGATCCTGCGTCGGCTGGGCCAGCCCAAGGCGCTGGCCGAGCGGCTGGATTCGCTGCGCGCGCGCGCCGCCGGGTAGGCGCCCGGTAGCCGGAGGCAAAGCAGCGGCGGAACCGGGCCCGCGTCGGGTTGTCCAAGGGACTGACGGAAGGAGAAGCCATGTCCCGAGGCGTCGCGATTGCGGCCGCCCTGGTGATCTTTTGTCCCAGCGCGGCTCGTCCCTGCAGCAATGTCATTTACCTGGACACAGATAAGGCCGCACAATTGGTCGCGCGCGCCGAGAAGGCGGTCGACCAGGGGCAGTACCAGCGCGCGCTGCGCATCCTGCCGGGGGCGCCCTACAGAATCGAGGACGCCGGCCTGCGCCGGCGGGGCGCGCTGACCCGGGCGGTGGCTGAGCTGCGCCTGGGCGCCGTCGACGATGCGCTCGACACCTTCGTGGCCCTGCACCGGCACAAGCGCGATGATCCTTTTCTGCGCACGCGCATTGCCGAGGGGCTGGCCCGCCTGCCCTCGGACACGGCGCGGGGCCGCAAGATCCTCGACGCCAAGGCACGCGAAATCTTCGACGACCTCGAGCAGCGCGACCTGATCGTGGACGCCGAGGGCTGGGCGGGGCTGGCCCAGCTGCGGGAGCGGCTGGGCGACAGCGACGGGAGCGATCGGGCGGCCTCGCGCTGCCGGGCCATGGCGCGCAGCCCGGCCACCTGCCCGGCCGAGCGGTCGGAAAGGCTGCGCGCAGCGCGCGTCGAGGTCCCGCGATCGTAACGCTTCCGCTCGCTCTCTGGATCCTCGCCCAGGGACCGGCGCTGGCCGCGCGCTTCGAGTGCGGGCGCTGCCACGACGGTCCGGGGCTCTCCGCGGTGGCGCGCGAGCGCCACTGCGTGCACTGTCACCGCGACATCCTGGACGGGCGGTTCGCGGCGCCGCCTCGACTGCTCGCCCGCTGGCGGAGCCATCTTCTGAGCCTCAACCGCGTGCCCTCGCTCGAGGGCACGGGCCGGCTGCTCCAGCGCGCCTGGGTGCGCGATTTTCTGCTTTCTCCGTGCGATGTGCGCCCCGCCCTTTTCGCCACCATGCCGCGCCTCGAGCTGACGCCGGCCCAGGCCGACGCGCTGGCGGGCTGGCTGGTGCCCGAGGAGGCGCCGCCTTCCCACTTCACGCCGGCCGAGGCCGCGGCTGGACGCGCGCTCTATGAGCGGCTGCGCTGTGCGAGCTGCCACCGGTTCACCGGCGCGGACGCATCGTCGCCGCCTCCGGAGCCTGCAACCGACTCGGTCGCGCTGGCGCCCGATCTCGCCCTGGCGCGCGTGCGGGTGCAGTCGGGGGCGTTGGCCGACTGGCTGGCCGACCCGCAGCGCACAAAACCCGATGCGCTGATGCCGCGCTTTCCGATCGGCGCGCCCGAGGCGCGCGCGCTGGCCGCGTTCATCCTGACCGCTCCGCTGGCTCCGACGCCGCCGCTGCGGCCGCACCCGCGTCAACCCCCGCTTCGCCGTCGCGTGGGCTGGGACGAAGTCTCGGCACGGGTGTTCCGGCGCACGTGCTGGCACTGCCACGGGCAGCCCGACTACGCGCGCGGCGACGGCGGTCCCGGCAACACCGGCGGCTTCGGCTTCGCCGGGCGCGGGCTCGATCTGTCGAGCTTTGCCGGCATCGCGGCGGGCGCACGCGGCGACGACGGGCGGCGGCGCAGCGTGTTCAGCAAAGGCGCCGACGGCGAGCCGCTGCTCCTGGCCACGCTGCTCGCACGCCAGCTCGAGCAGACGGGGCGCGTCGTGCCCGGCGTGCGCGGAATGCCGCTCGGCCTGCCCGCGCTGTCACCCGAGGACATCCAGTTGGTCGAGAGCTGGGTTTTGCAGGGCCGGCCGCGTTAAGGCATGACCTGCGCGTCGAAGACCGCGGTCTCGATGCGGCCCGCGCGCTTCCATTGGATGAACAGCCGATACGGGCCTGGCTGCGGAAAGCCGTACGGGAACGCGATCTGGGCCGAGGGCGCCTGCGCCTGCCCCTGCCCATGCATCGCATGGGCCGCCTGCGGATTGACCTGCGCAAGCAGTGCCATGGGCACCGACCCCGATGGATGCAGGTGCGCGAACACCGCGCGGTCCCGGCGCACCACGGCCGCATGCCCGGCCATGCCCATGTAGGGCTCGAGCGATTGCGCGGGCCGCCCGTCCGCATCCTCGATCGAGAAGCGCAGCCACGCCACCCGCCGCGCGCGCAGCGGCGCGCCGTCCTGGTGCCAGAGCGCGCGCCCGCCGGCTGCCAGCGGAAATGTCGTGCGGCCGAAATCGGCCTGCGCAAGCGGCGGTCCCGGGCCCGCAGAATCGTCGCCAGAAAGCTCCGGCCCCACCCGCTCGCCCAGCTCGATCTCGGTTACCGCGGTCTCGAACAGGCCGCTCGCGTGCACGATATCGGCGAACAGCGCGTAGCGCCCCGCCGGCAGCGTGGGCAGCGTCTCGACGAAGCGGCCGGGGCCGCTGGCATCGGGATGCAGATGCCAAAGCCGCTCCATCTCGGGCAGCCGGATCACGAACAGGTGCAGCAGGTGGTCGTGATCGGGCACCAGGTCGTCGAGGCGGCGCCAGGACAGCCAACCCGGATCGCGAAGCGCCAGCTCGAGGCGGCCGTCGGGCGTGACGCGGGCATCGAGCGCCAGCGGTTTGTACACATGCTCCGCGTAGTCGCTGGCCTCCGCGTTCCACCAGCCGTTGCCCAGAACGACCCCGAGCACGACCACAGCCCCCGCCAGCACCATGCCCACGCGCGCGCGCCGGCGGCGCTGCCCGGTCGGCTTTGCGCCCGGCTCGAGCTGGGCCTCACGCGTGCTGGCGCCCACGATGCTGCACAGGCCGACCCCGAGCAGCACCAGGAGCGCGAACAGGAAGCCGCCCAGCGCACGCTGCATGCCCGCGGTGCGCGCCGGCAGGGCCGGCACCGGCACCGACAGCGCACCGTCACCGCGCGCGCCCTGGGCCAGGATCCGCACCTGCCAAGCCCCCGCCTCCATGATCCATAAGCTACCCGAATAGAGCTGGGCGTCCTCGCGCGACCGGTGCGCCTGGTCGGGGGTGGGCGCGTACAGTGCGCCCGGACCCGCCATTCGCAGGGGCACGATCCGGAGCTCGGCGACGTCGGCATCGGGGCTGCGGATCTCGATCTCGGCCACGCCTGGGATCACCTGCGGCGGCCGCACGGTCACGAGCAGCCGATACGGCCCGGCCGGGCCCTCGTAGAACACGTCCGGGCTGCCCACGTGCAGCAGCGCAAAAACCAGACCGGCTGCAATCACCGGCGGATCCGTCGCATCCAGTCACCCCACAAGAGACCCAGAAAGCTGGTCACCATCGCGCATCCGAGCGCGACCGCCAGGCCCGCCCAGAGCTGGCCGCGCGTGTGCTCGTAGGGCTGGAACAGGTTGCGCGCCGAGTACCAGCCCGGATGCTCGAAATAGCTGCGATAGTGGGTGCCGAACACCCAGTTGCGCGAGGCTTCTGACATCAGGAAGTCGCCAAACGGCCATTGGACCAAGAGAAGCGCCAGCAGGAAGACCGCGCCCGAGGCCGCCGCCAGACGCCACCGCGCAAGATCGCCCGCACGCGCCCACAGGAGGTCGAGTGCCAGCGCGGGGGCGAGAATCAAGATCGGGAACCCGTTGGGAATGAAATGCGTCACCTTCTGATAGACCGGTCCCAGCTTGGGCTCGGCCGGAAACAAGGGCAGGATCCACTCGAAGGCGAGCGTCAGCACCGTATAGACGGCGGCCATGCTCGTCATCGGCCAACGGCCGCCGGCCGCGCGCGCCAGCGCGCACAGCACGAGCACGATCGCGAGCGCGACCACCCGATAAAAGATCGCGCTGTGCATCATCGAGCGATCGGTAAATTCCAGGATGAACGTCAGCTGGCCGGCGACCATGATCCCGCCCACGTACAGAAACAGCGCGCGCAGCCAGCGCCGCTCCGCGCCCTGGGCGCGGTTCATCCGGCCCAGGATCAGGATCAGCGCACCGAGCTGCACGGCCACCACGCCCAGGGCCAAGAGCGTATGCGGCGGACTGATGATCCGGACGTCGAGCCCGTAGGCCGCGTGCCACCAGTTGTCGAACGGCGCCGAGGTCAGCATGGCCACGCCGCCCCAGGCCGCGATGAACGCTCCCAGGGGCCCGTACAGGCCCCACATGCGCACCGAGGCCGCGCGTGCGTTCTGCGAGCGCGCAAACGTGGTCGACAAGATGAGCCAGCCCGAGGCCAGGCCGGCCAGCACACCGCACAGATAGATGGCCATGTGCGCGGGCGTCCAGAAGGTGTCGCGCCCGATCGAACGGTGCCACGAGATGTCCCACTGGCCGCCGATGATTGCGGAGGTGACCGCGAGCACGGCGCACCAGATCGGCCACGGGACCGCAGCCACGCGCGCGGCCGGCTGGGCGATCTCATGGGGCGATTCAGCAGGCGGCTCAGCTGTCGCTTCGCCGCCGAGAAGGCCAGCCCAGACTCGCCTCGCCCCACGCACGAAGGAGGCCGGTCGAAGACCGGGGTTTTCATCTGCGCGGGGCCCCTCGGCTCGTCTCACTGCAGCGCCTGTCGGACGTCCTCGAGCAGGTCGTCCGGATCCTCTATTCCTACGGACAGACGCAGAAGGCCCTCCCCGATGCCGAGCCGGGCGCGCTCGGCTGCCGGCAGGGATCGATGCGAAAACGAGGCTGGATGCGTCAGCAGCGACTCGACCTCGCCCAGGCTGGCCGCGCGCGCGATCAGGCGTACGCGGTCGTAAAAGCGCCGCGCACCCTCACCGCCGCCTGAAACCTCGAAGCTGACCATGGCGCCCGGCCGCGCCAACAGGCGCCGGGCGCGCGCATGATCGGGATGCGAGGGCAGGCCCGGGTAGTGCACGCGCTCGATGCCGCGCAGCCCCTCGAGCCCACGCGCCAGATGGGCCGCGTTCTCGCACTGGCGCTCGACCCGGAGCGCCAGCGTGCGCAGGCCGCGCAGCGCCAGCCAGGCTGCGAACGGGTCGAGCACGCCGCCGCACATCGATCGAAACGTGCGCACGCGCGCGATCGCGTCGCTCGAGCCGACGAGAATGCCGGCCATCACGTCGCCGTGCCCGCCCAGATACTTGGTCGCGCTGTGCATGACCAGGGTCGCGCCGTGCTCGAGCGGCCGGCACAGAATTGGCGTCGCGAACGTGGAGTCGACGATGAGCGCGATGCGCCGCTCGAGGCACAGGGCCGCCAGCGCAGGCAGATCGGCCACCCGCAAAAGCGGGTTGGTCACGGTCTCGACGACCAGCGCGCGCGTGGCCGGCTTGAGCGCGCGCTCGACCGCGCCCGCATCCCAGGCCTGCGTGAGCGTATGCTCAATGCCCGCACGCGGAAGCAGATGCGTCAGCACTTCGGTCGTGCCGCCGTAGAGCCCCTCGGAGGCCACCACGTGGTCGCCCCGCTCGAGGTGCGCGAGCAGGGCCCCGCAGAGCGCGCTCATGCCGCTTGCGAACGCGAGCCCGGCCGCGCCGCCCTCGAGCCGCGCCACCGCCTGCGCCAGCGCGTCTTGCGATGGATTGCCATCGCGCGTGTACAGGTACGCGCGACCCTGTGCCGCCTCGTCGGCCGCGCGCGCGTCCGGATAGTCGAAGTTGGTGGTTTGGTAGATGGGCGGGACGTGGCTGCTCTCGCCCGCGGCCGCCCGCCAGGCCCCGTCGGCGGCGTGAACCGCGCGCGTGGCCAGCTTCCAGGTGTCGAACTTCACACCGGGGAGGCTACCACGTTCGCGCGCGCTACTCTCGATCCCGGTGGGTGTTGTCCCGGCGCTTGGCCTCGCGCCGCCTGCGCTTGAGCGCTTCCCGATCCTTGCGCTTGCGCTTGACGCTCGGCTTCTCGTAATAGCGGCGATGCTTGACCTCGGCCAGCACGCCTTCCTTGGCCATCTTCTGCTTGAGGATTTTCATGGCCTTCTCCAGGCCGTCCTCACGAACTTCGACCTCCAGTGGTCGTCCGTACAAAGCGCTAACACCCCCTTCCGGGCTTCGGTGAGGCGCCACATGTACCCCGGCCGATCCGATCGGGTCAAGGATCATTTTTTTCGGGGTCTTCACCTTAAGCCGAGGAAAATATTTACAATATTTAGGTAAAATTCCTCTTTACTTGAAACCAGACGCATGCTAGTGTGGCGTTTGTGAGTGCCACCCGAGGGTATGGCAGGGGCATTTGGGTAGGTAGTGGGAAAGGAGACAGCATAATGTTTACTGGCGTGAAGGTGTTCTCGGCGACCAAGGCGAAAGAGCGCGAGGAGCTCGGCGAGAAGGTCACCGGTTGGATTCGGGAGCACAAGGGCTTTCAGGTGGTCGACAAGATCGTCACGCAGTCATCGGACCGCGAGTTTCATTGCCTGACCATCACTCTCTTCTATCAGATGCAGCAGTAGCAGTTATCAGATGCAGCAGTAGCGGTTGCGGAGGGCCTAGGCAGGCCCGCCCAGACGCGCGCGCACGCGTGGATCCTCGCATAGAAACGCGAGCTCCTCGGCGGCTACATAGGCGACGCGTCGCAGACGCAGCGCGGGGTGCTCGAGCGTAATCGCAAAGCGGTCGGTGCCGACCGCGGGCTCGATCGTGACTGCGGTGTCAGGCAGAGCCAGCTCGCGCTCGAGACCGCACAAGCGCCGATGGACCCGCTGGGCGCGTCGCGCCTCCGCGGCCGCGAACAGAGCGAAGTTGCGGTTGCGGCTCAGCCGCCCGCTTCGGAGCTGCTCCACCATCGCGTAAACGCCCTTGTACACGCTCCCATCCTAGCACATCATGCGCCCGTGAACGGCGGACTGGTGGTGATCTCGGGCTCAGCGCATCCCGACCTCGCCGAGAGCGTGGCGGCCCAGCTTCACGTCGCGCTCGGGCGCGTGCGAGCGGTCCGCTTCGCCAACGACAACCTCAAGGTCAAGATCGAGGACAACGTCCGCGACGCCGACGTGTTCGTGATCCAGACCTCGTGCCCGCCGGTGGCCGATGGCCTGCTCGAGCTCTTGATCCTGATCGACGCGCTGCGCGGCGCGTCGGCACGCCGCATCACGGCAGTCCTGCCTTACTATCCGTACGTGCGCTCGGACAAGAAGGACGAGCCCCGCATCTCGATTACCGCCCGTCTTTGTGCCGACCTGCTCGAGACCGCGGGCGCCGATCGGGTGCTGCTGCTCGACCTGCACGCGCCCCAGGTGCAGGGCTTCTTCCGCATTCCCGCCGATCACCTGACCGCGCTGCCCATCCTGGCGCAGGCATTTGCCGCCCGCGCGGACGTCAAGCAATGGGTCGTGGTGGCGCCCGACGTGGGCGCGGCCAAGCTCGCGCAACGGTGGTCACGCCGGCTCGGCACCGAGCTGGCGGTCATCGAGAAGCGTCGCAGCGGCGACGAGGACCGCGCGCATGCGGTGCGGCTGGTGGGTGACGTCCGCGGCGCGCGCGCCCTCATCGTGGACGACGAGGTGGCGACCGCGGACACGCTCATCGAGGCCACCGAGTTCGTGCTCGCGCAAGGCGCCCTGGCCGCCAGCGCAGCGGTCGTGCATCCGGTGCTTTCGGGCGACGGCCCCTCGCGCATCCGCGCCAGCCGGCTCGACGAGCTGGTGGTGACCGATTCGATCCCGGTACCCGAGGACAAGCGCAGCCCGCGCCTGCGTGTATTGTCGGTGGCGGGCCTGCTCGCGAGCGCGATCGAGCGCATTCATCAGGGGCGCAGCCTGACCGAGCTGTTTCAATAGCTCGAATTCGTGACACTCGACAAAGGTTAAGCGGCGCCGGAAATTCAAGACTTCCTGGTTAACGCGCGACTCGGAAGGTCAGCAGGATAATGCGGGCAAGCCGCTCGGCTACCGCGCCGGAGCCTGATCGCACAGCTGCAGGGCCAGCAGCGTGACGTCATCGGTGCGCGCCGGACCCGCGCTGCGATCGACCTCGGCCAGGATGCGCCGGTTGATCTCGGCGCCATCGTGGGGCGCCGCCGCCACCAGCTCGAGCAGGCGTCCCAGCTCGAGCGGGTTGCGCCCCGGATCGAGCGACTCCGCCACCCCGTCCGTCATCAGAATCACCACATCCCCGGGCAGGAGATCGAACTCGGCGCCCGCGTAGGTCTGCCCCGGCACCATGCCGAGCGGCGGCCCCGAGCCACCGCCGAGCGCGCGCACACGGCCGGTCGCCTGGCGCACGATGGGCAGCACGTGCCCGGCGTTGGCCACCACGCCGCGCCGCCGGGCCGCGTCCAGGTGCACGCACGCCACGGTCACGAAGGTGTCCTCGGGAGCCTGCTCGGCGACTGCGGTGTTGAGCTCGCCGAGGAGCGCCGGCGGCGACAGTCGCGTGCGCGCCAGCCGTCGAAAATCCGAGCTGACGCGCGACATGATCAAGGCGGCCGCCATGCCCTTGCCCGATACATCCCCGATGACCGCGGTGACGCGCCCGGCACCGGCCGGCACCACGTCGTAGAAGTCGCCGCCCACGTCGAACGCGGGCTGGTATGCGCTGGCCACCCGGAAGCCGCCCACCTCGGGCGACAGCTGTGGCAAAAACTGGCGCTGAATGCGCCGCGCGAGCGTGAGATCCTGCTCGCGAAAACGCTGCCGTTCCTCGACCCCGCCCTTGGCGCGCAGCTGCTGTACGACCACCGACACCTGGGCGGCCACGCTCGCCAGAAGGTCCGCGTCGGCGACCTGAAAATCGGGCGCCGCCGGCTCGGCCTCCACCACCAGGAGCCCGAGCAGCGTGGTCCCGAAGAGGAGCGGCGCCGACAGCATCGAGCCCCGGCCGCGCGCGCGATCCGAAGGCACCAGGTTGGAGACCACCAGGTAGGGGATGAGGGCGGCGCCCGCCAGCGCATCCGCAATGGCGTCGATGCCCGCGCACAGCGCCGCGAGCAGCGCGCGCCCGCCCGCCGGATCGCTGGTCGGTATAAGCTCATGCGAGCCGCCATCGAGCCGAAACACCTCGACCCGGCGCACCGAGTCGAACAGGCGTTTGACGCCGGTCGCGAGCCGCGCCAGCACCTCGCGCTCGCTGCGCGCCCCCGACAGGCTGGTGGTCAGTCGGGCAAGCTCCTCCAGGCGGCGCACTGCGCGCTGGTGGCGCGCCAGCACGCGCCGTCGGCCTGGAGGAATGGTGCTACGACCGCCCATGATGCGAACGAACCGGCTTCTCCAGCGAAAAGCACGCCAACTTTTGCTCCCGACGCACAAGCTGCTGGAATGCGGTCACAATGGGCTCGCGAGGCCCACCCGAGCGGTTCTGATGGGGGTGGTTGCCGTGTGACAGACTGGCGCGTCGGGCCTTCGCAGGTGGTGCAACCGGTCGCCACCCGGGGGAAATCGTCTCCGGGGAAAACTGCCACGGCCGCCGACCGCTTTGCAACGCCCCCAGCGCTTAATCGCCCGGCCTAGTCGCTGGCGGGCGCAGGCGCGGGAGTCACGGTCTCGCGCGGCTCGGTCTCGGTCGGCGTGGGGGCGCCTTCTGCGCGGTCCGCCCACCAGCGGCCGCCATCGTCGTCGCTGGTATCGTAGCCCCAACGACCCTCCAGATGCTGCCCGTCCGCCGACATCTGGAGATAACCGCGCCCGTGCTGACGGTTCTCGCGCTGATGCCACTGGAAGCGCAGCACGTCGCCGTCGAGCGTTCCCTCGAGCGCGCCGTCGCGGTAGTTGACGGTGCCCCACACCTTCGTGCCTTGCTGGTGCAGGCTCATCTCGTGAAAGTTGGAATCCCAGCGGCCGTCGAAGCTGAGACCAGGCGGCAACGGCCGCGGCTTGGGGCCGCTGACGCAGCCTAAGGCCGCGGCGACGACCAGCATGAGCAGGCAAGGGCCGGGTTTCACAGCGGTTAGTGTACATCAGGCGACGATGTGGGTCAAAAAGCGGGATTGGGCGGTGACTCGGGCAGATTGGGGCTCGTGCGCGCGCCGATGCCGCCGTTGCGATACTCGCCGGTCCGGGTCTCGACGCGGGCGTCGGCCCAGGCGCGCCGGGCTTCCAGCTCGAGCCAGTCTGCGTCGAGCTCGCGATCCCACTTGGCGAGCTGCGCGGTCGCCTCCTCGAGCTCGCGCTGCGCGGCCGCAAGGTCGATCTGCTCGGGCGTAAGGCATAGGTCGGTCAGCACGATGACCTTGTCGCCGTAGCCGACCTGCACGAAACCGGGACCGATCGCAAACGGCTGCTCACCTTCGCCCTGGCCCAGGCGCAAAACCCCGCTCCGCACAGCAGCCAGAAACGGAATGTGCCCGGGCAGAATGCCGAACTCGCCCATGACGCCGGGCGCCGTGACCTGGGCCGCCTCGCCCGCGAAGGCGCGGCCCTGCGGCGTCACGATCTCCACCTTCATCCGCCCATCTCCGCTTCCAGACGCTTGGCCTTCTCACGCACCTCGTCGATGTTCCCCACCATGTGGAACGCGCGCTCGTCGGCGATGTCGTCGAGCTTGCCATCCAGAATCTCGCGCGCTCCGCCGACCGTTTCTGACACCGGCACCAGCTTGCCGGCCAGGCCGGTGAAGGCCTCGGCCACGAAAAACGGCTGCGACAGGTAGCGCTGCAGCTTGCGCGCGCGCGCGACCGTGACCTTGTCGTCCTCGGACAGCTCATCCATGCCCAGGATCGCGATGATGTCCTGCAGGTCCTTGTACCGCTGCAGCGTACGCTGGACCTCGCGCGCCACCTGGTAATGCTCGGCGCCCACCACCTCGGCGGACAGAATGGTCGACGTCGAATCGAGCGGATCCACGGCCGGATAGATGCCCAGCTCCACGATCTGACGGGACAGCACCGTGGTCGCGTCCAGATGCGCAAACGCGGTGGCGGGCGCCGGATCGGTCAGGTCGTCGGCCGGCACGAAGATGGCCTGCACCGACGTGATGGAGCCCTTGGTGGTGGACGTGATGCGCTCTTGCAGCTCGCCCATGTCGGTGGCCAGCGTGGGCTGGTAGCCGACCGCGGCCGGGATGCGGCCCAGAAGCGCCGACACCTCGGAGCCCGCCTGCGTGAAGCGGAAGATGTTGTCGATGAACAGCAGCACGTCGCGCCCCTCGTCGTCGCGAAAGTACTCGGCGACCGTGAGCGCGGACAGTCCTACGCGCGCGCGTGCGCCCGGCGGCTCGTTCATCTGACCGTAGATGAGCGCCACCTGCGATGTTGACAGATCGTGCTCGTTGATGACCTTGGACTCGATCATTTCGCGGTACAGCGCATTGCCTTCGCGCGTGCGCTCGCCCACGCCCGCGAACACGGAGAAGCCGCCCTTGGCCACCGCGATGTTGCGGATGAGCTCCATCAGGAGCACGGTCTTGCCGACGCCGGCCCCGCCGAACAGGCCGATCTTGCCGCCGCGCCGGTAGGGTGCAAGCAGGTCGACCACCTTGATGCCGGTCTCGAGCATCTCGACCTTGACCGACTGGTCGACGAACTTGGGCGGCGGCCTATGGATCGGGTAGAACTTGTCGGCCTTGACCTCGCCCCGCTCGTCGACCGGATCGCCGACCACGTTCAGGATGCGGCCCAGCACCTCCTTGCCGACCGGCATCTGGATGGGCTCGCCGGTGTTGACAACCGCCATGCCGCGCACGAGGCCGTCGGTGGTATCCATGGCGATGCAGCGCACCAGGTGCTCGCCCAGATGCTGCGCGACCTCGACCACCAGGTTGTTCGGCCGATCGTCGATGGCCGGATTGGTGATTTTCAGCGCCGTGTAGATCTCGGGTAGCTCGCCGCCCCCGAACTCGACGTCCACCACCGGCCCGATGACCTGCTTGATCCGTCCTTGCTGGGTGGTTTGCATGTTTTCCTCGGTTGAGTCGAGAGTCGAAAGTCGAAAGTTGAAAGTATCGGACCTCGGTCTTCGCTTTCGACTTTTGACTTTCGACTATCGACTATCCTTTCAGTGCCTCCGCACCGCCCACGATCTCCATCAGCTCCTTGGTGATGGCGGCCTGGCGCGCGCGGTTGTACTGGAGCGTGAGCATTCCGATCATTTCGTTGGCATTGTTGGTGGCGTTGTCCATCGCGGTCATCTTGGCGCCGAACTCGGACGCGATGCTCTCCAGGATGGCCCGATAGATCTGGGTCTCCACGTACAGCGGCAGCAGGTGATCCAGGAGCTTGCGCTTCTCGGGCTCGTACTTGTAATCGATCTGCCCGGCCTCGGCGGGCAGCGCGAGCGGCTCGACCGGCAGCAGGCGCTCGACCACCACCTTCTGCGACATCGCGCTCTTGAACTCGTTGTAGACCAGGTACACCGCGTCCAACTGGTTTTTCGTGTAGTCCTCGATCTCGGCGGTCGTGATCTCGCGCGCTCGCTCCACCGACACCGCCGCAAACACGCCCATGTACTCGTCGTGGATGGTGTAGCCCCGGCGCCGAAAGTACTCGCGTCCTTTGCGGCCCACGATGTTGAGCTCGATGTCGGCGAATTTTTCGCGGTTTTCTTTCAAGAAGCGCTCGGCGCGCCGGTTGATGTTGGCGTTGAAGCCGCCGCACAGGCCGCGGTCGGAGGTCAGAACCACCAGCGCCACCCGCTTGGGCTCGCGCACCTCGAGCAGTGGGTGCACGCCGCCCGAGCGCGCCGCCACCTCGGCGATCACCTCGCCCAGCCGCTGCGAATAGGGCCGGAGCGCCAGGATGGCCTCCTGCGCCTTGCGCAGGCGCGCGGCCGCGACCGACTTCATGGCCTTGGTGATCTTCTGCGTGTTCTTGACCGACGCGATGCGGCGCCGGATGGCCTTGAGGCTCGGCATCGACTACGCCACCGCCGAGCTCTTGGGCGCCTGCGCCGTGAACTCCTTGCCGAACTTGTCGAGCGCGTCCTTCAAGGTCTTGTCGACCTCGTCCCAGGCCTTCTTGTCTTTGCCCTTCTCGCGCAGCAGCCTCAGCACCGGGGGCGCACCGGGCGCCTCCAAGAACGCATACAGCTCGGTCTCGTAGCGCCCCAGCACCTCGATCGGATAGCCGTCGACGAAACCCTTGGTGCCGGCGTACAGGATCACGACCTGCTTCTCGACCGGAAGCGGCTGGTACTGGCCCTGCTTGAGCAGCTCGACCAGGCGGGCGCCGCGGCCGAGCTGCGCCTGCGTGGCCTTGTCGAGGTCGGATGCGAACTGCGCGAACGCCGCCTTCTCGCGGTATTGCGCCAGATCGAGCCGCAGCGTGCCCGCCACCTTGCGCATGGCGTTGACCTGGGCATCGCCGCCCACGCGCGAGACCGAGATGCCGACGTTGAGCGCGGGCCGGACGCCCGAGTAGAAAAGATCCGACTCCAGGAAGATCTGGCCGTCGGTGATCGAGATGACGTTGGTCGGGATGTAGGCCGACACGTCGCCGGCCTGGGTCTCGATGATGGGCAGCGCGGTCAGCGAGCCCCCGCCCTTTTCGTCGGCCATCTTGGCGGCGCGCTCGAGCAGCCGCGAATGCAGGTAGAACACGTCGCCCGGATAGGCCTCGCGACCAGGCGGCCGGCGCAAGAGCAGCGAAAGCTGCCGGTACGCCACCGCCTGCTTGCTCAGATCGTCGTAAATGATGAGCGCGTGCTTGCCCGTGTCACGCCAGAACTCGCCCATGGTGGCGCCCGCATAGGGCGCGATGAACTGCATGGGCGCGGACTCGGATGCCCCCGCTGACACCACCAGCGTGTACTCCATGGCGCCGAACTGGCGCAGCCTTTCGACTACCGTCGCCACCGTCGACTGCTTCTGGCCGATGGCGACGTAGATGCAGAAGCAGTTCTGGCCCTTCTGGTTGATGATGGTGTCGACCGCGAGCGCGGTCTTTCCGGTCTGGCGGTCGCCGATGATGAGCTCGCGCTGGCCGCGCCCGATCGGGATCATCGAGTCGATGGCCTTGATGCCGGTTTGCAGGGGCTCGTGCACGCCACGCCGCCACACGATGCCAGGCGCCTTGATCTCGACCTTGCGGTGCTCCTTGCTATCGATGGGGCCCTTGCCGTCGATGGGGATGCCGAGCGCGTTGACCACCCGGCCGATCAGGGCCTGGCCGACCGGCACCTGCATGATCTTGCCCGTGCGCTTGGCCAGATCGCCCTCGCGAATGGCCTCGTAGTGGCCGAACAGGGCCACGCCGACGTTGTCCTCTTCGAGGTTGAGCACCATCGCCATCACGGTCTCGCTCTGGGCGCCCTGGATCTCGAGCAGCTCGCCCGCCATCGCACCCTCGAGGCCGTACAGGCGTGCGATGCCATCGCCGGCCTGCAGCACCGTCCCGGTCTCCATCACCGCCACCTTCTGCTCGTACTGCTCGATCTGCTTGCGGATGATCTCGCTGATTTCTTCGGCTCGGATGTCCATGTGATTTCCTGCTACTCCGATAGCAATCGTTGTTTGGCCAGCGCGAGCTGGGTGCGGACGCTGCCGTCGTACAAGATGTCGCCCACTTTGGTCACCATCCCGCCAATCAGGGCCGGATCCTCGCGCTTCTCGAGGATCACCTTCTTGCCCAGCCGTTTTTCGATGGCGCCGCGCAGCGTGAGCGCAAAATCCTCGCCCAGCGGGCGCGCGCTGACCACGGTCGCGCGCACGCGGCCGGCCTGCTGATCGACCAGTGCCGACATCTCGCGGGCGATGTCAGGCAGCCGCCCGATGCGCCGGCGGTCCATGATGAGGAGCAAGAAATGGCGCACCGACTTGGACAGACCCAGCCGAACCGACAGCTTTTCCAGCACCGCCTTGCGCTGGGACAGCTTGAAGACCGGATTGGACAGCGTGTCCTGTAGATCCTTGGAGGTCCGGTACAGCGAGGACACCACCTCCAGCTCCCGGCCCAGCTTCTCGTAGCTCTTGTGCTCGATGCCGATCTCCAGCAGCGCTCGGGCGTAGCGGCGAGCGATCGATCCCTCGAGAGCCATGGTCAGCTTTCCACCGGCGGCGTGGTCGCGCTGGCCGGACCGGGCGCACGCGGGGCGGCGCCGTGGCTGGCCGAGCCGCCCGCCATCTCGCGCACGAACTGGTCGGCCAGGCGGCGATGATCGGCCTCGGTCATCTTGGACGAGAGGAGCTTCTCGGCCAGCTCGATCACATGCAGGGCGGCGTCGCGTCGGAGCTCGATCTCGATGCGCCGCACCTCCTGATGGATCAGGAACTCGGCCTCGGCGCTCATGCGCGCGGCCGCTTCCTGCGCCGCCGCGATGATGCGCTGCGCCTCCGCATCGGCCTCGCTCTTGATGGCCGCGGTCAGCTCCGCGATCTCGTGCTCGATGTTGGCCAGACGCTGCTCGTACTCGCGCAGGCGCGACTCGGCCGCCCCCCGCAGCGCGGCCGCCGCCTCGAGATCGTTCTTGATGGTCTCGTGGCGCTTGCGCAGCATGTCGCGAACGACGGGGCCGCCGAAGCGGATCAGGATGAACACCAGCACGCCGAAGTTGACGAACGAGAGCAGGACCTTGAGCCAGTCGACCGGTGGCGCGGCCTCGGCCGCCTCGGCGGCCCCGGCGGCCACCTGCCCAAGCACGCACAGAACCAGATGCATCACGCCACCTCGCGACCCAGGATGCGCGCGGCCAGCGTGCGGCCCCAGGCCTCGGCCTGCGTGTGCAGACGCTGGCGCGCGGCCTGGCCCGCCTTGTGCGCCTGCAGGCGCCGCGACTCCAGAAGCGCCTGCGTCTCCGTCCGCGCGCGCTCGAGGATCTCGCGCTCGCGCGCGGCCGCCTGACCGCGCGCCTGGTTGCGCATCTGGATGCCGGCCTGCTTGGCCTTTTCGAGCCGCGCCTCGAAGTCGGCGATCTTCTTTTGCGCGGCTTCCTCCATCTCGCGGGCCCGTCGACGCTCGCCCTCGATGCGGTCCTCGCGCTCGCTGCGCGCCTGCAAGAACGGCCGGAACACCAGCACGTGCAGAATGAGCAGCATCAAAAGATATAGCCCGAACTGCACGAACACGGTGCCGTCGAGGTCGATGAGCGGCGGCGGGGCCGCCTCAGGCGGGGGCATCACGGCGGGGTCCGCTTACCACGTGCGCCGCAGCGTGTCAACGCCGCCCGCTGCGCTTCCCCGCGCGCCCGGTTTGCCGCCGGCCGCGAGCGCTCTTA
>DATFWX010000072.1:0-20137 GCA_035258845.1 Polyangia bacterium
TACGCGCGGAGGTCCGCTCGACGGAGGCAATCGAGCTCTCGCCACAGCCGCCGTTCCACGCCGCGGTCGTCCAAATGGGGGGCCCGCGCCCGGATCATGCTGCGCTTGAGCTGCAGGCAAAGCTGGGTCATCTGGGCCCACTGCCAGAGCGCATACGGATCAATCTTGGTGGCTCTCCGCTTGCGCACGCGCTCAGTCTATCAGCAGCGCCGTCGCCGCCGCAACGCGAGCGCAATCGCAGCCAAAAGCCCCAGCCCCGCGAGCGAGCCTCCGAGCGCGCCCGGCGCGGCCCCGCAACCGCCACTCTGCCAGAATGGCGGCGCGTAGCGGTCGCGCACGCGCTGGTTGTGCTCGCCGATCAATTGATCGATGCGCAATCCGTTGGACCCGACCTCGAGCCCGGGGCCCGAGGGTCCCATCTGGAACCAGTCCTGTGCGGCCGGCAGAGCATCGAGATCGAGCCCGGAGCCCCCAGAGCCGCGCGGCTCGCGCGGATCGATCAAAATGATGCGGCCGTCGGGCAGCACCAGCGTCACCGGCCCATCGCCGTAGCAGCCGCTCACGTACCCGTTGGCCAGATGCTGATTGGACACCGACCCCAGATCGGCGTTGAAGGTGAAGGTTGGATCGGTCGTCATCTCGGGCGGCGAGATGAGCGTGTGCAGCCGGGTCAGATAGGGCAGGCGGTCGAACAGGGCCTGCGCCTCCGCGAGCGGCTGCACGATGCGCGCATCGAGGTCGGCGGTCATCCCCACCGGATCGAACACGAAGCCGCGCAGGTACTGCGCATAGCATTCCAGACAGTTGTAGAACACGGTATCCGGGATGCCCTGCGCCGCCAGCGCGGCCGGCTCCGGGATCCAACGCCGCAAGATCGAAAGCAAGGTGGCGCTGCTCTGGAAGCCCTGACGTATCATGGAGCTCACGTACAGGGCGGGGTCCGAGGTGGAACGCAGCAGATCGAGGTTGTAGCGCCCGGGTTGGTAGAGCTGGCCCTTGAGAATGTTGGACGTGCCGGCATACTCGGTCACGAATGCGTTGCCGGTGGCCTCGTTGGCGGCAGCGCTGACCACCTGCTGATAGTTCTGCCCGAAGCCGATCCAGTCGATGCGCGCCAGATCGACTTTGACCTCGTAGTAGTTGCTCGGCACCGCGCGATGCTGGCCCAGCACGAACGCAGTCACGTCCATGTCGTTGAGCGCCGCCACCGCGGTCAGGCGCAGGGGCACACAGGGCTCGCTACCCGCAAACCGCAGCACGATGGGCTGGATCTCGCCCACGTTGTGGCCCGCGTGCAGCTTGAGCGCCACAAAGTAGCTCTGCTCTCGCACGTAGGGATCAATGAGCGCGGAGCCGGCCGGCGTCAGATTGTAACCGTTCTGCTGCAGCCAGCCCCTGAGCGCTTGCGGATCGTCCGAGCGCACGACCGCGCTGTCGTACGGTCCCACTTGATCCTGCGACACCACCACCACGCCGCCACCCCCACCGGCGCTGCCATCGACCGCGCCGCCGGATCCGCCCGCTCCCCCGGCGCCGCCGCCGCCCCCGCCCGCGCGGCAGCTTCCGCTGAAGTGCCAGCGGACAGAAAAGATCGGCATGGTGTCCTGGGCGAGCGTGGTGAACACCTGCTGCGAGCCCACGGCCAGCGTCGGCGGCTGCCGCGTCGGGACCACCCACGCGAAATCGGCGTCGTCGCCTTGATAGCTGATTTGCACGTGCACCTCGATCCCGTGGTCGTCGACCGCGAACAGGATCTTCTCGCCCGATTGATCGACCGGCATGGTCGAGCAGAACAGACCGCCGCAGGCCTGGGCCGGCGATGAGTCCAGCGCCAGCGCAGCCAACGAAGCGGCCAGACAGCACAGCCAGCGTTTCATGGGCCACCTCCTTCTCCGGCCAATCCCCTTGAGCATGTTTCAGGCCAGTTGATTTAATTGACGATTTCGGCCATGCGGTCGGGCGCACGGGTGGGATTCCGGACACGGATGTCCGAGCGCTCGCCCACGCGTCGCCTCCTTGGCTTGTGCAAGCCGGCCATCGTCTCATATGCTTTGGACATGGCTAGGGCCAGGGAGAAGTCGAGCCGCTCCGCGTCGCCGCACCGAACATCGGGAGGGCGGGGGCGGCCCAAGCGCCCGTCGCGCGAGCAGGTAAAGGCGTGGCTGGCCACCGTGATCGCACCGATCCTCAAGTCGCTGCAGGTCGAGGAGCTCTTTACGGGTCGTCGGAACTGGACATTTCGGGCGGCGACCGTGGACTTCGAGCTGCTCGCACCGATTCGCAGCATGCCCGCCGAGCCCTTCTTGCCGAACCTGGACCAGTTCTTCCGGCATTACCCGGGCAGTTCTCGGAAGGCAGCTCAACACGACGCGGCGTTGGACCGTCTGCGCGACGCGTGCCGCGCGGCCCTGGACGAGCTGGCCTCGCTCGACATGTTCGTATTCTTGGCCGCCCACACAACAACGAGGCCCGAGGAGCAGCGAGTGCTCGCCGAGTACGTGATCAACGGCGTCCGGGACTTGCCGTATCACTCGCCCTATCGAGAGTCCTGGGCGACGCAAGGCCGAGACTTCCTCGCATTCCGCGAGAGCCCCGACATGCTTCCCCACATCGAGCGAATGAATCAGTCGGGTACCGAACTGCATAGGGTCGTTCAATCTCTCTTGCAGGACTTTGAACAACATCAGCACGGACTCGCTGACGAGTTTCAGTTGCCTCCCGTCGATCCGATCGGCACGGCCACCGTGTAGGGAGGATGGCCCAGCTCCTATCGGTCGAGGCCGCTGTGGCCTGGAGTGCCTGTTTGATGCTCGACACCTGCGTGCTGATCGATGCGCTTCACGGTGCGGTGGCGCTGGCACCCATTCCGCGTGGCGCGCGTCGCACCTCGGTGGCCGCGCTTTGGGAGTTCACCCACGGCCCCAAGGGGATGTCGCTAGGCCGACCTGCCAAGCAGGAGCGACGCGAGTGGCTCAAGAACTCCAGCATCGATGTTGTTAGTTTCGCGCGCGACTTCGATCGCAGTCTTTTGCCGCTGGTTTGGAGCGAGGAATGCCCGCCGAGCGCCATCGATTGCGTCCTCGCGGCAGATTGTCTAGCCCGAAACTGGCCTATCGTAACCAGCAATGTCGGTGACTTCGACAGCGTGCCGGGTCTTCGCATCGTCATGTTTCCTCCATAGGAGGTTGCCCCCGAGGAAAGCGGTCGCTCAAGTCGGGTTCTCGGGGGTAGAGCCCTACAGTGTGGCTCCGATAGCCGACGACCGAGATCCCGAGCACAGCGAGTCCGGCCGGCCACGCTACGCGGTAAGTCTCCGGTTTCACGCCCCGCTCGCCGCGGCACGAAACTTGGACTGAAATCCCTGGATGCGACCGTGTTGGAGTGTGCTCGGGGCGGCCGTCCTCGTACTCGTCGGCACATCTGCCGACGGACGCGAGACGCATGCCACGGCACGGGTCGCGCATGCCACGCCGCGCGTGTCTGTGCCTCTGCCGACCGCGCACGCGCTGAAGCTGGTGGATCCCGACGCTGTGCGATTGTCCGCCGCGGGCGCGGGTAGCTGCTCCATCTGCGGCGCCGGCATTCCGGATGCGCGCCTGGGCGCGCACGTGAAGCTGGGCGCAGACAGCTTCGGCGACCGGCTGCGGCTCTACGTCAAGCTCGACGCTGCGCGCACGCTCACGCACGAGCTCGAGGTGGCCGTGGACGTCAGCCCCAACGCGGGCGTGTTCGTGCTCGGCTCGCGGTTCTAGAAGAAGTCGAAGAGTCGAAGAGTCGAAGAGTCGAAAAGATCGGAGCTCAATCCCCGTATTTCCGTCGCGGTTGCATGCGGCCTGGGGCGCGCTATGATGCCTCGCGCAGCGAGGGGAACGGAGGATTTTGCAATGCGGAAGCTCAGCCTGGGAGCCCTGCTGGCGCTGTGCACGACCCTGCACGCGGCGGGCGCTTCACCGGCCGCCCCGCCCGCGATGGCGCCCAAGGTCGACGTCAAGCACTTTACGCTCGCAAACGGGCTGCAAGTGTTGTTCGTGGCCAAGCACACCGCGCCCGTGGTCAGCGTGCAGGTGGCCTACCATGTTGGCTCCAAAGACGAGCCGTCCGGCAAGCACGGCATGGCGCACATGTTCGAGCACATGATGTTCAAGGGCTCCCAGCACGTGCGGCCCGAGATGCATGCCCGGATGCTCGACGCGGTCGGCGGAACCGAAAATGCGAGCACCACCGAGGATGTGACCATCTACGACAACACGGTGCCGAGCGATCAGCTCGGCTTCGTGCTCAAGCTCGAGGCCGAGCGCATGCGGAACCTGCTCCTCATTCCGCCCACGGTCAACTCCGAGCGCGAGGTGGTCAAGAACGAGCGCCGCTGGCGCTTCGACGACAACCCGGGTGCCCGCGCCTTCATGCTCATGCGCACGAGCGCCTACCGCGTGCATCCCTACTCGTGGATGGCGATTGGGGAGAACAAGGATCTCGACACGGTCACGCCCGCCGACTGCCAAAAATTTTACGATCAGTTTTATCAGCCCGGGAACGCGACGCTGGTCGTGGTCGGCGACGTCGAGGAGGCCGAGGTCCGTAAGCGGGTCGAGGCGAGCTTCGGCGGCCTGCCCAAGGGCCCCGATTTGAAGCGCGACTACCCGACCGAGCCGCCGCAGAAGGAGTACGTCGAGAAAACGCTCAAGCTGCGCGTCCAGATCCCGATCGTTGTGGGCGGCTACCACATCCCGGCCGCCGGCTCGCCCGACACGCCCGCACTCGAGGTCCTGCAGCGCATCTTGTCGGGTGGTGAGAGCTCGCGGCTGCATCAGCGCATGGTGCGCCACGACAAGCTGGCGGTGGCGGCGGGCGGATTCGTGTGGCCGCTCGAGCACCCGGGCCTGATGCTGATCTTTGCCGCGCACCTGCCCAAGGCGAGGGGCGAGGACGTCAAGAAGGCGCTCATCGACGAGGTCGAGCAGGTCCGGCAGCACGGTGTCCTGGCCAAGGAGCTGGACAAGGCCAAGAACCAGCTGCTGGCCGAGCACGTGCGCAAGCTCGAGACCGTCGACGGGATTGCGAGCGAGCTGGCGCGCGCCCAGTACGTGCTGGGCGGCTGGCAGCATTTCCTGACCGATCTCGAGCGCTACCGGGGCGTGACCGCGGCCGACGTGCAGCGGGTGGCCAAGCAGTACCTGTCCCAGGACAGCCTCACGCTGGTGCTGCTGGTGCCGGGACAGGACGAGAAGAAGCCGGGAGGTGGCAAGTGAAGCGGCTGCTGCTCGCGATGCTGGCGGTGGGCGGGTACGCCGGGTGGGCCGGGTGGGCTGGGTGCGCCCAGACGCAGCCCGCGCACAAGCCCGACCAGTCTGCACCGGCGCAGAAGACCGAGCCGGCGGCGCCGCCCGCGCAGCCGGCCCCCGAGCCCGATCGCTGGGCCAAGGCCGAGCTCATTCAGCCGCCCCCACCGGCTCCACCGCAGCCGTTCAAGGTGCAGGACCTGACCCGGTTCGCGCTCGCCAACGGCCTCCAGGTCCTGGTGGTCGCGCGCCATGATCTGCCGGCCGTCGATCTGGCGCTGACCGTGCGCGCGGGCGGGCTCGACGACCCCAGCGACAAGCAGGGCCTGTCGCAGTTTGCGGCCGAGATGCTGCGCAAGGGCACCAAGCGGCGCACCGCCGACCAGGTGAGCGAGATCATCGATTCGCTGGGCGGCACCCTGTCGGCGAGCGCAGGCGAGGAAAGCTCGACCGTCCATTGCGGCGCGCTGGCCAAGGATTTTGCGACCTGCCTGGACCTTCTGTCCGACATCGCCACCCGCCCCACCTTCCCGGACAAGGAAATGGGCGAGGTGCGCGACCGCATCATCGCGAGCATCGAGAGCGTGCGCGACAACAAGGACGAGCTGGCAGACCAGCATTTTTCGAATCAACTGTTCGGCGACGCGCACCCCAAAGGCATGATCACGACCAAGGAGTCGGTGCAGGCGCTCAAGCGCACCGACCTGGCGGCGTTCCACAAACGGTACTATTCGGCGCGGAACTCGATTCTCACGATTGCGGGCGACGTCGATCCGACCAAGATCAAGCCCGCGCTCGAGCGGGCCCTGGGCGGCCTCGCCCGCGGCAAGAAAAACCAGCGCCAGGAGCCGCCGATTCCCGCGCACGCCGGGCTTCGGGTGGTCCTGGTCGATAAGCCCGATCTGGCGCAGACGCGCATCGTGGTCGGACATGCCGGAATCCGGCACCGCGATCCCGATTATTTCGCGACCATGCTGGCCAACTACTCGCTGGGCGGGGGAACGTTCTCGTCGCGGCTGATGGCGCGGGTGCGCTCCCAGGGCGGAAAAACCTACGGCATCCACTCGGGCTTCCAGGCCGGCGAGTGGATCGGCGACTTCCAGGTGGCCACCGACGTGCCCAACGAGCAGGCGCTGTCCGTGATTGCCGACATCCGCGACGAGATGAAGAAGATGCGCGCGGCCGGACCCACCGAGGCCGAGCTGCGTGATGCCAAGACCCACATCGCGGGCGCCTACGCCATGCGCCTGCAGACGCCAAAGGCGGTCGCGGGCGCGATCGTGGCCGCCGAGCTGCACGGGCTCGGGCTCGACTATGTCGAGAACTACCCGCTCAAAGTGGCTGCGGTCACGACCGCCGACGCGCGCGCCGCCGCCTCCAGGCGCCTCGATGCCGACAACATGGTCGTGGTGCTGGTTGGCAGGGGCGATGTGGTGGCGCCCGCGCTGGCCAAGGTGGGCCTCAAGGCCGAGCGCGTGGCCTACACCGATCCCATCAGCGCGGCCACGCGCAAGCAGGCCAGCGCCGCCCGATCGAGCATCTTGGCCGCGTCGCCGGCCGACGTGGGCAAGGCCAAGGCGCTCATCGATCAGGCGCTGCGCGCGGCGGGCGGTGCCGACAAGCTCAAAGGGGTCAAGGACGTCACCGTGACCGCCAAGATGTCGCTGGGCAGCCAGAAGGTCAGTGTCAAGCAGTACGTGCTCCTGCCCGACAAGCGCCGCATGGACATGAACATGGGCGGCATGGACGTCAAGATGGTCATCACCAAGGACGCGGCCTTCCAGCAGTCGGGGCCCCAGGTGGTGGACCTGCCGCCCGCGATTGCAGCCAAGGCGCGCAAGGAGCAGCGGGCCGGGCTGCCCACCGAAGTGCTGATGCGCGCCAGCGAGCCCGGCGCCAAGGTGGTGGTGCGGCCGCAGGTGGAGGAGGGGGGCAAGAAGCTTGACGTCATCGAGATGATCGACAAGGATGGCGACACCACGACCCTGTGGATCGACGCCAAGACTCACCTTCTGAGCAAGGTCGGCGACAGCGACGGTGCGGCCGAGCTCGACGACTGGCGCGACGTGGCGGGCGGGATCAAGTACCCGTTCAAAATGCACCTACGCGGCAAGCAGAGCATCGATCTGGACACCGAGGAGGTGAAGATCAACAGCGGATTGTCGCCGGATCTGTTCAAGCGCTGATCGAGAAGGCGCTCCTTCGCGACATGCGCGAGCGTCAGACCCGCGCCGCGCGGCGATGAGCGCACAGTGCAGGGCCGCGCCTGCATCGGCGCCGCGCGGTGGCGCCTCGGCGCGACGGCCGCCCGCCGTCAGCCGGCTACGGGCGGGTGCTCGCTCGCGGCGGCCATCGCGCCTCCAGCGCTCACGGGTGAGGCCGACCTATCTGGGCTCTGCGGCGCGCGTCGTGCCCGCCGGAACTTTTCCATGAGCTCGCGGCCCCAGGTTTGATCGGCCGCGTATTGGTTGTGTACCGCGCACGCCAGGATGAGATTGTCTTCCGTGCTCGGGCCGCCCTTGCCGCGGTCGATGACGTGATGGAACTCGACTCGCTGGCGCGAGCCGCAGATCCCGCCGTCTTCGGTCGGCCACTGGCACCGGCCCTGGTCGCGCTGCCACACGGCGCGCTTGACCCGACGCGAAATCGCCACATCGGGAGGCGGGCTCGTCGCCGGCTGCTTGGGCGGCCGCGGCCGTTCGGTCAGCCCTTTCCGCTTCTCGTGGTCGCGGATGATGCAACGCAGCCCCTGCTTGAGGATCTCCAGCTCGGAGGCGCCCGGCATCGTATGCGAAAGCGCCGAGCGGGCGCTGGCCAAAAGCTCCTCGAACTCGCGATCAGTGGTCAAGTGGCGTCGCGTGAGCTCTTCCGTCAGCATCTCGATCTGGACCGGGCTGGCCGCAACCTTTCCTGGCGAAGGTAGGGGCGCCTTGCGAACGACGTCTCTGGGCACAGGCTTGGGGGCCAGCCGGGCCTTGATGCGCTCGACCTGGCGCTTGGGCTTGTCCATCGCCTCGGCCAGTACAGCATCACATTTGGCCTCCGTGACGACCCGGGCCAGAGTGGCCAGGGTGGTCATGCAGAGCCGTCCGGCGCGAAGCGGCTCCACCGCCTGCGGGAAGCGCTGGACGAAGCGGGCGGCGCTGACCCGATAGTGCGTCATGGTCTCGGACTGGCCGAAGGCGCGGCGTACGTACTCCCAGAGCGAGCTATAGCCAAGCTCGAGGTAGCCGCGCTGGCGATCGAAGCCAGCCAGCGCGAGCACGAGCTCGACCAGGATCTGCCGCTCACGGCCCAGGAGCTGCTGGAGTCGGGCGGTCCACTCGAGGGCAGAAGATTTGGTCATGGTCGTCTTGTAGCACGCGATTTCGGACCTTCCTGAAACGCACTGTGCGCGCCGAGGAGGCGCGTTTTCGACCGCGTTGACGCCGACGCCCTCCGACCATCACACGACGCAGCAGGGCCCTACTGCGCGCGCGAGAACACCTGTCCCGACGGTGGTGGCGTGACGAAGTGCAAATCGCTCAGATTCTCGTCAAGGCAAAAAGCAAAAAAGCAAAAAGCAAAAAATGCGTGTCCGCCCCGGCCATCTCCCCTGACCCGTCCTCGCAGCCGCTACAGCGCCCACAGATAGGTCAGCTTGAGCGCGATCACGTTGTCGGCTGGGGTCGACCCGAGCGCGTCCAGCGCGTGGCCGAGCGCGAGCTGGTCGCCCACGCCGCGGACCTGGTGATTGTGCGTGTACACCAGATACGCGGTCGAGCCCGGATGGAACTCCCAGCGCAAGACGGCATTGATGATGAGTGAGGTCAGGTCGCGGTCGTAGGCGCTCGGGTTGGGCAGGCAGGCGCCATCCTGGCAGGGCGGAGTAAACGGGTCCAAAAGCTCCCACACCCGCGGGTAGCGCTGCGCGGAGCGCAGAAACTGTGAGAAGAGCTGCAGCGTCACCTCGCGCGAGAAGGCGGCGGTTGCACGCAAGGTGGCCTCGAGCTGCTCGAGATCGAGCGTGCCGAAGAGCGGATAGCCATCGGCTGCCGTGTCGATCCAGCGCGGACGGCCGAACCACTGGCGCCAGGTCAGGCTCAGGCCCAGCTGAACACGCCCGCCCAGCAGCGCATTGGCGTCGGCGCCCGGCGCCCAGGTCCAGCGGCCGCCCTCGACGTCGAGCGCGTTGCGGAGCTGGAGCCAGAACGGCCGCGACGGATTGGAGCGCACGCGCTGCCAGATGGTGTCGAAGTCGGAGCGGTGATAGAGCCGGGTGAGCGGGTTCAACCGGGTCTCCGCGTCGTCGAAGCGAGCGAAGGCGTGGCCGTAGAACCAGCCCCACTCCCAGTGGTTGCGCAGGCCCGAGGTGAAGTCGGCGCCGATGAAATGATCGGTCATCGGCGTGCCGAAGGCTCCGCCCCCGGCGTTGGGATCCCAGGCGGTCGCATACGACAGGTCGAGCCAGACATAGTTCCAGGGCCCGAGCGGCCGCATCCGGAAAAAGCCGGCATGCGCGCGCTGCCAGACCAGCTGGTTGCCCAGCTGATGCTGCAGAAACCCGAGGTCGTTGATGTCGTAGTCGGCGCCCAGGTAGCGCAGCTCGTCCCACAGGCGCAGCGTGCCTCCGGTCTTGCCGGCGGCCAGCCCCAGCGCGGCCGGATCGCAGTGGGCGCCCGGTCGCACATCCTTGCAGGTGTCGGTCGCGCTCACGCTCACGCTGCCGGAGGCAGTCCAATCGCTGCGGCCACGCACGTCAAAGTCGCTTCCCAGCACTACCGCGTCGGGCGCGGAGCCGCGTACGACCGCGGTCTCGGTCAGGCCGACCGTGGACTGGCCCCGCACCACCCTGCGCACGCGCGCCGCCTGGAAGAAGCTGGCCGGGCTCGCACGCAGCTTGACGGTCGGCGAAAGGTTGCCCGGCCCCCCGATGCGCTCGACCGCGCTGGTCTCGTCGACGTACCCGGCCAGAAGCCCGACCGCGGTACCGGGCCCGGCATTGCCAGTCAGCTTGAGCGCGCCCACGATGCGCGCGATCGGGTCTATGGCCACGATGGTGCCGTCCGGATCGGGTGGGTCGGGCACGGCCGGGGGCGCCCCGATGCGGCGCGTGTACACCAGCGAGCCCGCCGACTGGAAGATGTCGAGCCCCTCCAGGAAAAACGGCCGCTTTTCCGGGAAAAAGACCTCGAACGCGCTCAGGTTGACCACCTCGGGATCGACCTCGACCTGGCCGAAATCGGGATTGATGGTGGCATCGAGCGTGAGCGTGCCGGTGAGCGCGTACTTGACGTCCAGGCCCACCTGGGCGCGCGTCTCCGATTGCGGCGCCAGGGTGTCCGGGCCCGCGCTCGCGCGCACGGTCGCCGAGGCATAGGGTGAGACCTGGAGCGACAGCCCCGGCTGCACGCCCTCGATCCCGTCGAGCTGGGCGAATCGGCCCACCTGACTGGCGTCGGTGCGCCGGATCAGATTCCAGTCGTCGGTCTCCTTGAGTCGGCTGATGTAACGCCGCACGTGGATGCCCCAGCTCTGGCGCCCGCTGCGCGGAAAGCGCAGGGTCGAAAACGGGATCTCGATCTCGGCGCTCCATCCGCGGTCATCGATGGAGGTGCGCGCCGTCCACACCCCATCCCAGTCTCCGCTGTCGCCCTGGCCCTCGATGACGACGCCATCGCCGACCACGCCCGCGCTGTTGACCAGGAAGTAGTACGCGCTGCGCCGGTCGGGCGATGGATCCACGATGACCGATACCCAGTCGGACTCCGGCACCGCGTCGCGCCGGCCCAGACGGGGCGCGATCTGGCTCGCGCGCGAATCCCAGCATCGGAACCCCACGTAGAGCGCCCGCTGGTCGTACACGATCCGCACTTCGGTGGGCTCGCTGGCAGCGGCGCCCTCGTTGGGCTCGACCTGCACGAAACCGTCCAGCGGGGGGGCAGCCTGCCAGGCCGGGTCGTCCAGCCGCCCGTCGACGCTCGGGGGCGTGGCCGCGCGCACGGCCTGCGCGCGCGGGTTGCTCGAAGCCGAAGCCAGGAGCGCGAGAAGGAGCATCATCGAGCGGCGTCATACCTTGGACGCACAAGCGCGCCCGGGTCTTCCCAGGTGTATAATGTTTCGGGATGTTCGGTCGTCCCGACCCGGCCAGACTGCGAGCGCGCGCCGAGGAGCTCGAGCGGAAGGGCAAGCGGGAGCGGGCGCTGGCGGCGTACCGCGATCTGGCAGCTGCCGATCCGGTCGACCCCGATCTGTGGCGTCTTTTGGGCGAGAAGGAGCTCGCGCACGGCGACGGGGCCCGGGCCGCGCAGGCCTTCTTCCGAGTCACCGACCTCCTGGCGCGGGCAGGTCTTCTGCGGGAGGCCCTGACCGCGGCCGGACAGGCGCTGGCGGCCGATCCTCACCATGGCGCCGCGCGCCGTCTGCACGGCATCCTGGAAAGACGGCTGCATCTGCTCGACCAGGGTCCGGAGCCGGAGCCGCCGCCAGGTCCGCCCAAGGTCATCGTGCAGCTCGATGGCGACACCGAGGCCACCGAGGTCGAGGCGGTCCCGATTCCGATCACCGATGGCCCCGCCGAGGTCGTGGTGATGGAGGCCGAGGAGCCGCCGTCGGCCAGCGCCGAGGAGGAGCCGGAAGTCCGCGTGACCGGTTCCGGTCGGGTGCTCGACCCCGGGGCGCCCCTCGAGACCATGGTCTTGACCGAGCGTCTGCTCAGCGAGCAGGCCGCGCAGGCGGCCGAGATTGCGCTCGATGATCAGGCGCGCGAGCTATTCGAGCCGCCGCGTGAGCGCGCGCTATCGCCGCTGTCGAGCCCCCTTCTGGGCGCGGTCGACAATGCGGTGCTGGAAGCGCTGGTCGAGCTGGCCACCACGGTCAAACGAGCCGCCGGCGAGGTGGTGTTCCGGCAGGGCGACCCGGGGACCGCGCTCTATGTGATCCTGCGCGGCGAGGTCGAGGTGCTGCACGAGGAGGGTGCGGGACCGCCCAAGAAGCTGGCCAGCCTGCATGCTGGCGCCTTCTTCGGCGAGATGGCGCTCATCACCAACGAGCCCCGCAACGCGACCGTGCTGGCAGTCGAGGACTGCGAGTTCCTGGTGGTGGCGCGCCAGCACGTGCAGAAGCTGATCGACACCGACCGCGAGGTGCTGCGCACCATCCTGCGCTTTTTCCGGGCCCGCCTGGTGGGCACGTTGGTGCAGACCTCCCCGCTGTTTCGGGGCCTGTCGCTGCTCGAGCGGCGCAACTTGATCGGGCGCTTCCGGCTGCGCGAGATCGCGCCGGGCGCGCTCGTGATCCGCGAGGGCCAGCCCTCGGATGCCCTGTGCGTCGCGCTGGCGGGTCGGCTGGCCGTGACCACGCGCGTCCACGGCGAGGAGCGCCTGTTGGCGCGGCTGCACGCGGGCGACATCTATGGCGAGATGTCGCTCCTTACCGGCGGGCCCGCGGTGGCGACCATCCGGGCCGAGAGCAAGGTGTGGGCGCTCGCGCTGCCGCGCCGCGATTTCGAGCAGGTCATCACGGGTCGGCCCGCCCTGCGCGCGATGCTCGAGAAGCTGGCCGCCGAGCGGCGCGCGCTCAACGATGCCATCCGCCGCGGTGAGGCCGCGTACAGCGAGGGCAAGGTGGAGCCGGTTTGAGCCCGCGGTCCCGCTGTGGTAGGACCACTCCCGGAGCGAGCGGCGAAGGAAAACCATGACTGCAAGCGATGAACTGAAGCTGTCGGGTTGGGCGCTGATCCTGGGCGCTTCCTCGGGTTTTGGCGAGGCGACCGCGCTCGAGCTGGCCCGGCGCGGCATGAGCATCTTCGGCGTGCATCTGGACCGGCGCGCGACCATGCCCAACGTCGAGCGCATCACCTCCGAGATCCGCGCCCTGGGCCGGCGGGCCGAGTTTTTCAACATCAACGCGGCCGACGAAGAGAAGCGCCGCGAAGTGGTGGCGGCGATCGCGAAGCAGGGTGTCAAGGTGCGCGTGCTCATGCACTCGCTGGCGTTCGGGACGCTGCGACCCTTTCTGCATAGTGAGCCCAAGGAGTCCCTGAACAAGCAGCAGATGGACATGACGCTCGACGTGATGGCGCATTCGCTCGTGTACTGGACGCAGGACCTTCTGGCTGCGGGCCTGTTCGAGTCGGGCGCGCACATCTATGCCATGACCTCGACCGGATCCGGACGCGTGTGGGCCACCTATGGCGCGGTCAGCGCGGCCAAGGCGGCCCTGGAGTCGCACATCCGTCAGCTCGCGCTCGAGCTGGCGCCGCGCGGCATCGCGGCCAATGCGATCATGGCCGGCGTCACCGATACCCCCGCGTTGCGCAAGATCCCGGGCCACGAGAAGATGATCGAGATCTCGAAGCAGAAAAACCCGCATGGCCGGCTGACCACGCCGGCCGAGGTGGCGGCCGCGATTGCGGCGCTGACCTATGCGCCCGGATGGATCACCGGCAACACCATCCGCGTCGATGGCGGAGAGGAGATCGTAGGCTGATGCAAAGGCTGGTTCTTTGTGCGCTCCTTGCGGCGGCCTGCGGCGACGACGCCCAGCAGCCGACGTTTCAAACGACCTGCCAGGCCTCGGAGCCGTCGGCGGAGGCCAAGCTGTTGGTGGGTGTCCATCCCAGCCAGCCGGGCGCCAAGATCCTGATCGACGGCCGCCTGCTCACCCCGAGCGGCACCCAGATACCGCTGGGCGGCTTTCCGTTGAACATGCGGTTTGTGGGCGGGGGCACGCGCTTTGTGGCCCTCTCGGACGGAGCCAAGGGCGTCGAGAGCATCCGCGTGGTCGACCTCATGGCGCGGCGGGTGGTGGCCGAGGAGCCCTACGCCAACCAGCACGGGCTGTTCTACGGGCTTGCGGTGTCGGCGGCCGGGACCCGATTGTACGCGTCGGGCGGCGGCGAAAACGTGGTGCACGTGCTCGACGTGAATCCGCAGACGGGCGCGCTGACGCCGCGGCCGGACATCGCGGTTCCGAACTACCCGGCCGGCCTCGCGCTGTCGGGCAATACCCTGTACGCGGCCGAGCAGACCAGCGCCAAGCTGGCCGTGATCGACCTGGTGCAGGGGCGGGTCACCTCCGAGATCCAGACCGGCGGCGGGGCCAGCGACGTTCCGTTCGACGTGGGCATCGTGCAGGGGCCCGGCTCCAGCCAGCTCATCGTGATGACGCTGACCGGCGCCTCCGCGCTCATGGTTACCAACACCTCGGGCACATCGACCACGCGCGTTCCGGTGGGCAAGAACCCGGAAGCGCTCCTGGTCGTGGGCACGCGCGTGCTGGTGGCCTCGGCCGATGACGACTCGCTTACGGTGGTGGATCCGTTCGGACGTTCGGTCGTGAGCACCATTCCGCTGGCGCTGGAGGCGCAGCAGAAGGGCGCCTCGCCGGCCGCGCTCGCAGTCTCGCCCGACGGCGCGCGGGTGTATGTGGGGCTGGCCGCCGAAAACTCGCTGGTCGCGCTGTCGGCCGCCGATCTGATGCCGATCGGCCGCGTCCCCACGGCCTGGTACCCGCAGGCGGTCGCGGTGGCGCAGGACGGCACGGTGATTGTCGCCAATGCCAAAGGCGAGAGCATCGGCCCCGCCGACGGAACCATCGAGAAGTCGGATCTGATCCGGGGCACGCTGTCGCTGCTCTCGCCGCCGCCCGACGACGCCGCCATGCAGGCCGGCACCATGGTGGTGATGCAGAACAGCGTGCGCCCGTCCGCGCTGACCCCGCAGCCGACCTGCCAGCCCGGCCAGCCGGCGCGCTTTGCGCTGCCGATGAAACCTGGCGATCCGACGCCGATCGAGCACGTCATCCTGATCGTGCGTGAGAACAAGACCTACGACGCCGAGCTGGGCTCGCTGGCCGGCGCCAACGGCGACGCATCGCTCGAGATCTTCGGCCCCCGGATGACGCCCAACCTGCACGCGCTGGCGCAAAAGTTCACAAACCTCGACAACTTCTACATCGCGGCCGAGGCGTCGCTGCAGGGCCACGTCCTGACCACCGCGTCCTTCGTCGGCGATTTTGGTGAAAAGGCGTGGCTGCAGACCTGGGGCCGCGGGTGGCGCGACGAGATCACCTACTCCGAGAACATCGTGGTGCCGTCGGGCTTCATCTGGCAGAAGCTGCAGGCCGAGAGCGTCTCGTACGTGGACATGGGGGAGCTGGTCGGTACGACCGAGTCGGCGCAGCGCGTCAACGTTGACACCAAGTACCCCGGGATCTCTTTCACGCTCGACGTCGCAGATGCCGACCGGGCGGCCTACTTCACGAGCCTGCTCGCGCGCGGCGACTATATGCTGCCCAAGTTCACCTACATGATCCTGCCGCGCAACCATACCGCCGGGCTGAGGCCGGGCGTCGAGACGCCGGAGTCGATGATCGCCGACAACGACGAGGCCACCGGCATGATCGTGGAGGCGCTGTCCAGGAGCCGCTTCTGGGCCTCGAGCGTCGTGTTCGTGGTCGAGGATGACCCGCAGGACGGCGGCGACCACGTCGACGGGCATCGATCGATCTGCCTGGTGGTGAGCCCGTGGGTGCGCCACGGCTACACATCGAGCGGCCACTACGACGTGGGCAGCCTGTTTCACACCATCGAGGCGCTACTCGGCATCGGCCCCATGTATCAGACCGATGGGCGCGCCTCCTTGATGGCCGATCTGTGGGCGCAAACCCCCGACCGCTCGCCGTGGGCGCACATCCCGCGCATGATCCCGGTGACCACCAACAGCGCCACCAGCGGGCCCCTGGTCGAGGCGTCGCGCCGGCTCGATCTGTCCGCGCCCGACCGCTCGCCCGAGCTGTCGCGCATTCTGTGGCGGTATTTCAAGGGCAGCGAGCCGCCGTGGCGCCAGGCCGCGCCCGAGCCCGACGACGAGTAAAGCTGATTCCTATTTCTTCTTCTTGCCCGCCCCGGGCGGCTTGAGCAGCCGCGGAGGATCTTCGGCCAGCGCGGCCAGGTAGTCCACCTGCTCGGCCAGCGTTGCCGCTGGCTGCGCCCGCGCACTGCCGAGCGCACGCACGCGATGGCCGAGCGCGGTCACCAGGCTGACCACGCCGTCACCGCCCGCCAGCGCGGCTGCACCGTCGAGCTCGGCGCCCAGCCGATGCGTGCTCGCGCGGCTCAGGCGCCCGCGCCGCACCAGATCCTGAAACGAGCTGGCCAGCGCAGACACCTCGTAGCTCGCGCGTCCCACCATGTCGAGCGCCACCCGCACCAACGCGGGCGCGTCCAGCACCCGGTCCTGGTACAGCACGGCGGCCGCCTGGAAGTAGTTGTAGATGGGCACCACGCGCGCACCGTAGCGATCGAACCGCGCCGGCGGCGAGCGTTTGTCCAGGATGATGAAGATGCGGCGCACCACGTCGGAAAGCTCGATGCCATCGATCAGGGCCAGCGTCCGTGCGGCCACGTCCGGGTAAGTTCCCACGCGCTCGAACACCTGCGCCACCATGGTCTTGTTCACCGCCCCGCGCACGATGTCCGCGTACAGCGAGTAGATGAAGGCGTCGCCCTCGGCGTCGTCGCCGAACAGGGTTTCGGGCACCGGACGGTTCACGGCCAGACGCCCGGCCAGAAGCGCGGGCAGCTTGTACCCCACCTGCTCGCGCAGCGCGCGGAAGCGCCCCCGCAGAAGGTTGGATACGTTGGGCTTCAGGATGAACTCGTCGAACTGCACGCCGTCGAGCTTGAGCTTCTGCTCGAGCACCTTGCGCATCTGGCGCGGGCTCCCGCTGATGAAGCAGATCCGATGCGACCCCGATGCCCGCAGCTCGCGCAAGAGAGCCGACGCCCCGGGCACGGCCTGCTTCTGCTCGGCCTTCTCGAACGCCGAGCGGACCAGGCCCCGCAGCGTCTCGAAGTCCGTGCGCAGATAGGTCTTGTCCAGATCCCAGCGAAAGATGTGCGCGAGCTCGACCACTCGCGGGCCATCATACCATCAGCCCGCGGCTTCTCCCTCCGTCGGTAGGCCGCTCTGACGCAGCCCCTCCTCGACTTCCTGCGCCCAGGCGCCCTGGGACGCTTTGGCCGCCACCTTGACCGCATTGGCAATCGCGCGCGCGCGCGAGCGTCCGTGCGCCTTGATGAGCAGCCGATCGAAGCCCAGGATGGGCGCTCCGCCGTACTGCTCCCAGTCGGTGACTTCCTTGAGCCGCTTGAGCCCGCCCGACAGCATCATCAGGCCCAGCTTCCAGGCCAGGCGCTGCTTGTAGGCGTAGCGCGCCAGCTCGACCACGGTTTCGCTGATGCCCTCGAGCATCTTGAGCACCACGTTGCCCAGAAATCCCGAGCACACCACCACGTCGGCGGTGCCGCGCGGAATGTCGACTCCCTCGACGTTGCCGATGAAATTGAAATTGACGCCCGTGTGCTGCTGCAGGATCTCGTGGGCGCGCACCACCTCGGGCGGCCCCTTGCCGGCCTCGGAGCCGTTGGACAGAAGAGCCACTCGCGGCTTGGCATTGCGCGACACGCGGGCCGCATAGGCCGAGCCCATGAGCGCGAATGCAACCAGATCCTCGGCCCGCGCGTCGATGGTCGCGCCCACATCCAGGATGAGCGAGAACGGATCTTGCTTCTCGCCGCGCCGGATTTCGGTCGGATAGACCGCGGCCAGCGCGGCTCGCCGCACGCCCGGGATGCGCTTCCAGTGCCGCGAGCACGCCAGCACCGCGGCCCCGGTGTGGCCTGCGGTCACCAGCGCAGCCGCCTCGCCTTGCTTGACCAGACGCGCCCCGACCAGGACCGAGCAGTCGGGTTTCTGCGCCAGCGCGTCGCCCGGTTTCTCGTGCATCTCGACCCGCTGCGAGGCGTGATGCACCGCGATATGCTCCGGATCGTGGCGCAGCTTGCGCAGCCGCTCCGTGATCAGGTCGCCATCGCCTACCAGCAGGATCTGCACATGTGGTGCCGCAATGGACAGCTCCGCCGCCCCGCGCAGAACCTCGTCCGGCGCGTGGTCGCCACCCATCGCATCGACCGCGATCGGAGTCACGGCAGGCGAGGGTACCAGGTGACGCAGCCGGTTGCCACTGGCGACTCGCGCATTGCTGAGTGGCTACTGTAGCCGCCTCTGCATGCCAGAAGGTCACGCCTGCAGCCAGCAAGCTCGCGGATCCTCTAGCGTGACCTGCTGGCATGCCGACTGCACGTTGATCAGTGCAGTCCCTGGTAGGGACGTCACCCGCGCGCTCTCTCGGTCCGGTCCACGTCTCATCGGCTCGCGGGTCGTCCCTACCAGGGATTTTTTTGCCCTGACCCCAAGCCTCAAGCCTCCCTAGAGATACGCCGGGTCGCGGTGCTCGCCGAACACCTCGCGAAACACCTGGCAGATCTCGCCCAGCGTGACTTCCGAGCGCACCGCCTCCAGCACATGGGGGAATAGATTGTCGTCGCCCTCGCAGGCACGGCGCACGGCGTCGAGTGTTGCGCGCGCACGCGCGGCATCGCGCCGGGCCCGCACCGCCCGCACGCGCTCGATCTGCGCCTTTTCGGGGCCGAGATCGATGCGCAGGGTCGGGATCCCGTCCTCTCGATCGGTCACGTGCCGGTTGACCCCGACGATGACGCGCTCGCCGGTGTCGACCGATTTCTGGAACTGATACGCGCTGTTCGCGATCTCGCGCTGCGGGTACCCCTCCTCGACCGCGCGTACGATGCCGCCCAGATCGTCAATCTTGCGGATGTAGTCGAGCGCCGCCGCCTCCATCTGGTCGGTCAGCCGCTCGACGAAGTAGCTGCCGCCCAGCGGATCGGCCACGCTCGTGACGCCCGACTCCTCGGCAATGATCTGCTGCGTGCGCAGCGCAACCGTCGCCGCCTCCTCGGTGGGCAGCGCGTAGGTCTCATCGAAGGAATTGGTATGCAGCGACTGGGTGCCGCCCAGCACGGCCGCCAGAGCCTGCAGCGTGGTGCGCACGATGTTGTTGGTGGGCTGCTGCGCCATCAGAGAAACGCCCGCGGTCTGCGCGTGCGTGCGCAGAAGCCACGAGCGCGGGTTCTTGGCCTTGAACCGGTCGCGCATGATGCGCGCCCACATGCGCCGCGCCGCGCGCAGCTTCGCGATCTCCTCGAAGAAATCGTTGTGCACGTCGAAGAAGAAGGAGAGTCGGGGCGCAAACTCGTCGACGTCGAGCCCAGCCTGAACGCCCAGCTCCACATATCCAATTCCGTCGGCCAGCGTGAAGGCCAGCTCCTGCACCGCGGTCGCTCCCGCCTCGCGGATGTGATAGCCGCTAATCGAAATCGTGTTCCACTTGGGCATGTGGCGAGTGCAGTAGACCAGCATGTCGCGGATGATGCGCATCGACGGCCGCACCGGCGAGATCCACTCCTTCTGCGCGATGAACTCCTTGAGCATGTCGTTCTGGATGGTGCCGCCCAGCTCGGCGGGCCCGGCCCCCTGGCGCTCGCCGGTCGCGACATACAGCGCCAACAGCACGATCGCGGGCGCATTGATGGTCATCGACGTGGTGATCTTCGCCAGCGGGATGCGGTCGAACAGGCGCAGCATGTCGTCGAGCGTGGCCACGGATGCGCCTTCGCGCCCGACCTCGCCCTGCGCGCGCGCGTGATCGGGGTCGTAGCCCATCAGGGTCGGCATGTCGAATGCGGTCGACAGGCCGGTTTGCCCGTGATCGAGCAGGAAGTGGAAGCGCCGGTTGGTGTCCTCCGGGGTGCCGTAGCCGGCGAACATGCGCATGGTCCAGAGCTTGCCGCGGTACATGGTCTCGTGGATCCCGCGCGTATACGGGAACTGGCCGGGCGCGCCCACGCGCTCGCTCAGCTCGCCCACGTCGGCGGCGTTGTAACAGGGCTGGAGCGGGATGCCGCTTCCGGTTTCCCACTTTTTCGCGGCGGGCTTCGATTTCGGTTTGCGGAC
>DATFWX010000073.1:0-31375 GCA_035258845.1 Polyangia bacterium
GAATGCGCGTGTCTCCGCCTTGGGCACCGGCTTGCCGGCCAGCACCGCGTCGAGCGCACCGCCGATCTCGTCGAGGTTGCCGTGGTAGACCAAAACGCCGGCCGGCGTGATCACATAGGCCTCGGGCGTGTGGCTGGCGCCGAAGTAGGTGGCCAGCTCGCCCTTTACGCCATCCATCAGCACCGGGTAGGGAACCGCGCGCTGCTGGCGCACCTTCTGCACTTCCTCGGCTGGCTCGTTGTAGTTGGCGTCGATGGCCAGGAACGCCACGCCCCTTTGCGCGTACTCGCCGGCCAGCTTCTTGAGCACGGGCTCATAGCGCTCGCTGACCGGGCACCGGGTCGACCAGAAGTCGACCACCACCGCCTTGGCGCCCTTGAGCACCTCGGACAGCTTGATTGTCTTGCCGCTCTGATCCAGCCGCTCGAACGGCGTCACCTTGCCGCCGATCTGCGCACCCGCACCCGACGAGCCCGCCTGCGCGCTACTGCAGGCGAGCGCCAACGCGCCGAGAAGGATAGTCGACACAAGGTTCGAGCGGGGTGCCATCGATCCGTTTCGCGCACAGCTTGAAGCCGTCATGCTCCACCTCCACGAGGACGTAATGATACTCCGGCGTAATGAAAAAGGTGGTGGATGGACAGGGCGCGCGCAAGCCCCCACAGCGCGGCACATAGAGTGGGGCGCCGCCACCACCCGAGATCACGTAGTCGAGACCGCCCATGCGCCCGCGCTCGTACTGGTGATCGTGACCGCTGAAGATCATCGACACGTTGCGCCGCGCGAACACGGGGGCGTAGGCGCGGATGGCGTCGGGATGATTGCCATGGAATCCCATCGACCACGGGCCCTGGTGCATGATCACGAAGCGTGCGCGCGCGCGCTGTGACCTGGCTAGGTCAGCGTCGCAGAAGGCGAGCTGGCGCGGCGAGCGCAGCTGGTTGGAGTCGAGCACGGTAAAGTGCACGCCGGCGGCGTCGAAACCGAAATAGCCGGGCTCGGAGCCGCCAGGCGGGCTCGGAAACAGCTCGAGGAAATGCGCAAGGCCCTCGGCCCGCACGATCTCGTGGTTGCCCAGCGCGGGCACGATCGGAATGGCGCGCAGAAGCGGCGCCGCGACCTCGAAGAATTTCTGCCAGTCCGCTTCCTCGCTGCCGCGGTCCACCAGATCGCCGAGCGTGACCAAAAGGTCGGGATCCTCGCGCAGCACCTCGGCCGCCAGGCGCGCATGCACGTCGTGTCCGTTGCGGGTGTCGCCGTAGACCACGAAGCGCAGCGGCTCCTCGGGGCCGGGCAGGGTATGAAAGCCGGCGTCGCCCGAGTCGGCGTCGCCCGCCACCACCCGATAATGGTAGATGCAGGAAGCGCGCAGGCCGCGCACGCGCAGGGCATGATGGCGCAGGGGTAGCGGGCTTTTCACGAGGCCCTCATGATCGTCGTCGAGGCCGTAGCGGACCTCGCCGGTGGCGTCGGAGTCGGTATCCCAGGCCACCGTCATCTCGGTGGGCCCGGGACGGAGAAGGTAGGGGCCGCGGACGATACGCGTGGCGTCGAAGCCGCTCAGCGTGGCCTCGACGAGCGGGCCCAAAAGGGGCTTGTGCGCGTGCACCTCGAGCGCCAGCACGTGCTCGCCGGGCCCGAGCAGGCCTTTGCGCACGGGCAGGTAGAAGGTTTCCCACTCGGACCCGTGAATCTGCAGCGAGGGCGTATCGGGGCCGGCGCCGGGCGCGACGTAGCGGCGCGCCTGCTCGACCCCGTCGATCCAGGCGACCAGCCCTTCGGCAAAGCGGGCGCGCAGCGCCAGCGCGCGCAGACGCGGCCCCTCCTCGCCCACCCGAAAGCGCACGCGCACGAGCGCGGTCATGGCGCTCGCGGGCAGCCGCTGCTCGCGCCCGCGCGTGGCCTCGCTGCGCGCCTCGCCGATAAGCGGCATGGCGGCCCCGCTCCAACCCCGATCGTCGAACCCGCGCGAGGTCCAGCCCGCGGGCGCCGGGGTGCCCGGCACCGCCAGCCAGCGCGTAGCGGCCGCCGGCCGCACGTAGCTGTACTCGCCGGCGGCGGCCGGTCGAGCAGCAAGCCCGAGAAACAGCACCAAGAGGAATCGGTCGGTCAAGGCTTTAGGTCTAGAAATGTAGCTCCTTGTGGAACCGCGGGCACCTTGAGGAACGGCTTGCCGGCTGCTTTGTGGCAGCCGTTGCACTGCCCGACCGCGCTCGCGTAGGCGGCGCGGAACGCGCGCGCGTCCGCCTTTTGCGCGGCCTTGCGCAGCGGGGGCAGGGTCTGACGCAGGTAGGCGTCTAAAAGCCCGTCGAGCTTGACCCCTTTCGGGATGTCCTCGGGCGGCGGAACCACCCGCACCTGCTCGAAGCTTTCGCCGAGCTCGTCGACCTCGTAGTCGGCCAGCGGAAAGTTTTGCGATTCGGCGGCGCGGCCGGCCAGCGCGAATCGGTAGCCCACTTCCATCATGTGGCTGCCCCAGCCCGGGCCGGCGCCGGGCGTGCTGGGTGCGGGACCAAACGGAAACAGCGCCAGCGCTGCCAGCAGCCAGGCTTTGGTCGGCATGGCTTCCTCCTCGATCAGTTGCGCAGGGAGATGATGGGTGCCGGGATGCGGCCGCCCAGACGGACGAACTCGGCCGACGAGAAGCGTGAGATGGGCATGACCGGCGCGGTCCCGAGCAGGCCGCCCAGCTCGACCGTCTCGCCCACGTCCTTGCCGGGCACCGGGATGATGCGCACGGCGGTGGTCTTGTTGTTGACCACGCCGATCGCGATCTCGTCGGCAATCAGCGCCGACAGAGTCTCGGCCGGGACCCATCCCGGCACCGCGACCATGTCGAGCCCGACCGAGCACACCGCGGTCATGGCCTCCAGCTTCTCCAGCGACAGCGCGCCCGCCCGCACTGCCTCCACCATCCCGCGATCTTCGCTCACCGGGATGAATGCGCCCGAGAGCCCGCCCACGTACGACGAGGCCATCACGCCGCCCTTCTTGACCGCGTCGGTGATGAGAGCCAGCGCGGCCGTGGTGCCGGGTGCGCCCGTACGCTCGAGCCCCACCGCCTCCAGGATCTCGGCCACCGAGTCGCCAATGGCCGGTGTGGGCGCCAGCGACAGGTCCACGATGCCGAAGCGTGCGGGCGCGCCCAGCCGGCGCGCCACCTCGCGCCCGATCAGCTCGCCGGCCCGGGTGACCTTGAACGACATGCGCTTGACGGTCTCGGCAATCGTGCCCAGGTCGCATGGGGTGCCCGACCGACGCAGCCGCCGGATGGCCGACAGCACCACGCCGGGACCTGATACCCCAATGTTTACAATACACTCGCCCTCTGACAGGCCGTGCAGCGCGCCCGCCACGAAGGGGTTGTCGTCGGGGATGTTGGCGAAGGTGACCAGCTTTGCGCAGCCGATGCCGCCGCGGTCGGCGGTTCCTTCGGCCAGCTCCTTGATCACGCGCCCCATGCGCACGATCGCGTCCATGTTGATGCCGGCCCGGGTGGTGGCCACGTTGACCGACGAGCACACGCGCTCGGTCGACGCCAGCGCCTCCGGGATCGATCGGATGAGCGTGTCGTCTCCGGGTGTGATGCCCTTTTCGACCAGCGCCGAAAAGCCGCCTATGTAGTCGATGCCGAGCTCGCGCGCCGCCCGGTCGAGCGTCTGCGCAACCGGCACGAACGAGCGTGCGTGGCTGGCTTCGGCCACCATCGCAATCGGCGTCACCGAGATGCGCTTGTTGGTGATGGGCACCGCGAAGTCGGCCTGCACCGCCTCCACCGTCGGCACCAGCTTCTGTGCCAGCGTTAGGATCTTGTCGAAGATGCGGCCGCAGGTGCCGTCGAGGTCGGGGCCCGCACAGTCGCGCAGCGAGATGCCCATGGTGACCGCACGGATATCGAGGTGCTCGGCCTCGATCATCCGGAGCGTTTCGCGGACCTCGTCGGATTCCCAGATCATCCCTAAACTCGGTGCAGGGCCGCCATTACGTCCTCGTGCATCATCATCGTGTGCACGTCGAGCGAGCTCGAGACCTCGGTCACGCGCTGCTTGAACTCTTCGAACGTGGTCGACAGCGACGCCACGTCCACCACGATGATCATCGTGAAATAGTCGCTGACCAGGGTTTGTGAGATGTCCAGGATGTCGCCGCCCGCCTCGGCGATGACATGGGTCATCTTGGCCACGATGCCCTTGCGGTTGCGGCCGGTCGTGGTCAGGACCGCCCGCTGCCGTTTGCGCTTCTGCTCCTGCTCCAGGCACAGCGCGCAGTAGTCGATGGGCGGTTCGGTGCCCGCCGGCAGGACCGGCAGCACGGCCCCGCGCGGCGTGGTCACGGTTTCTTTTGCGTCGGCGCCGCTGGCTTCCACCTCGGTCAAAACCTGTGCGATCACGCGCCGCAAAAGCTCGTCATTGGCCATGACGCGGGCAATCTAACAAAGCTGCGCCGAATATCCTAGGCCGCCTTGACGTTTCATCAAACGAGCGCTGAAATCACAACCTGGCCACGGGAGGGGGTTCCATGAACAAGCGCGCGGTGCGTTGGATCACGCTCGGAGCGGCGGTGTGGGCGTCGTCGGCCTGCGGCCCCCGGGTCAAGCCAGGTCTCAAGGTCACCGGCTCGCCCACCGGCGCGGTGCGGGGCGACGTTCTGGTCCTGGTCGAGTTCGATCGGCCCATGGTAGCGCCCGATCAGGTGGGCAAGGAGGTCACGCAGGCGCCGCTGCGCGTCACGCCGGCCCTGCCCGGCCGCCTCGAGTGGACCGACCCGGCCACGCTCACGCTCCATCCGGCCGAGCGGCCGCCGCGCGCGACTCATTTCTCGGTCGAGGTTCCGGCCGGCACCCGCGCGCTCGACGGGTTCGGGATCCGCAAGTCGGTGCGGTTCGAGTTCGACACCGAGCGTCTGGAGGCGCGCGCCCATCTGCGCGGCCGCACCGAGTACGATCCGCGCTGGGCCGTGCCCGATCAAGAGGTCGCGCTCGAGCTCACCCAGCCCACGCGCGCCGACGAGGTGTCGCGCCGGTGCCGCTTCCTGGCCGACGGCAAGCGTGTGCGGGTCGCGGTGGCGCCGCAGGACGCCGACCCTCGAACCAGTTTCTTCTTGCACCCGAACGCGCCGCTGGCGCTCGACACCAAGTGGAGCTTCCACTGCGACGAGGCGCTGCACCCCTCCGAGGGACCGCTCGGCCTTTCGGCCGCGCTCGAGCGCGAGTTTCACACCTACGGCCCCTTCCGCCTGGTCAAGGTCAAGCCGGAGGGCCAGGACGTCGACCCCGAAGGCGAGTCAATTTTGATCGAGCTGTCCAACCCGCCCAAGGGCAGCCCGCTGCCCATTCAGATCGAGCCCAAGGTGGTGGGCTTTCCCGAGCGCGCCTATGCCGATGAAGCGATCGTGCGCAGCTCGGTGTCGCTGGAGCCGCAGACCTCGTACACCATCACCATCGACGGCAGCCTCGAGGACGCGTTCGGCCAGAAGCTGGGCGCGACCCACAAGGCCAGCTTCAAGACCGGCAACGCCAAGCCCGGCCTTTCGATGGAGACCGGTCAGTGGGTGGTCGAGTCGTCGCGGCCCGGCTACGTGCTGTGGACGCGCAACCTGAGCACGATCGAGGTCGAGGCCGCCAAAATTGCCGAGGGGCGCCTCCTCGAGCTGCTGCCCCAGCTGCACTGGTGGGACGAGGAGGCGGTCGATCTGGGCGCGCTCAAGATCCCGTCGGTCAAGCAGCGCCTGCAGGTCAAGGGGCGCCAGAACAAGTGGGATCAGTATGTGCTCGAGCCGCAAAAGCTGCTGGGCGGCGCAGCGCAGCCGGGGGGCTTCTACTACTTCGCCGTGCGGGCGCCCGAGACCGCCGACAAGAAGGGCCACATGGCCGCCCAGGAAGCGCTCATCAACTTCACCGACCTGGGCGTCATGGCCAAGCTGGCGCCGGCTGCCGGCCTGCTGTGGGTGACCCGGCTGTCGTCAGGACAGCCGGTGCCCGACGCCCAGATCGTGATCCGGGACCGCAAAGGCGCGGTCAAGTGGCGCGGCAAGACCGACCCCGACGGGGTCGCGGTAACGCCCGGGCGCGCCAAGCTCCTGCCTGCCGCCAGCGCGCGCAAGGCCGAGGAGGCCGAGGAGGAGTTCGAGGAGGAGCGCGAGCCCTCGAAGGGCCTGCTCGTGTTCGTGCGCGCCGGCTCCGACGTGACGTTCCTGGATCCGCTGCGCGAGGGCGGTCTGGGCGCGTACAACTTCCACGTCAGCCCGGATCACTCGCCGGGCCTGGAGCGGCTGCGCGGCTTCGTGCATACCGATCGGGGCCTGTACCGGCCCGGCGATACGGTTCACATCAAGGGCCTCGCGCGCACCATGCGGCTCGGTGAGGGGCTGCGCGTGCCCGAGAAAGCGCGCGCCCGGGTCGAGGTGCGCGATCCGCGCGGCAATCCGATGCTACAGCGTGCGCTGGGGCTGTCCAAGTTCGGCGGCCTGTCGTTCGACGTGGCCCTGCCGGCCGACGCCCGCCTGGGCGACTACGCGGTGTCGGTGACGCTCCCGCAGGGCACCTTCCGGCAGAGTTTTTCGGTCGAGGAATATCGAACCGCCACCTACGAGGTGAAGATTACGCCCGAGAAACCGCGCTCCATCGCGGGCGAGAAGCTGCGCCTGGTCGCCGAGGGGCGCTACTTCTACGGCTCGCCGGTGCGGGGCGCCAAGCTGAACTGGCGCATCCACAGCCGGCCGCGAACGGCTTCGTTCGCAGGCTTCCCCGACTACGAGTTCGACGACCAGCGGGTGTGGGAGCCGCTGTACGAACGCTCCTCGCACGCCGAGGATCTGGTGACCGAAGGCGAGGGCAAGCTCGACCGCGACGGCCGCGCCAGCTTCTCGCTCGATCTGGGCAAGAGCGACATCAAGGAGAACGTCGATTATCTGGTCGAGGCGCAGGTGCAGGACGAGACCCATCAAACCATCTCCGCGCATCTCGCGGTGCCCATCCATCGGGCGGCAATATCGATCGGTATCGCGACCGGGGAGCCGGTGGTGGAGGCGAAAAAGCTCCAGAAGGCGCGCCTCCTGGCGGTCGACCCCGAGGGCAAACGCGTACCGGCCCAGGTCAAGCTGCAGGTGCTGCGCCAGCAGTGGCACTGTGCCTGGGAAGAATGGGGCTACCGCGGCACCTACCGGTGCGAGGACAAGAAGATTCCGATCCTGGAGCAGCGGGTCTCGCTGTTCGCAACCGGCGCGCCGGCCGAGGTGAGCTTCACGCCCCCGCAGGCCGGCGAGTACTGGATCGTGGCCGAGGCCAAGGACAGCCGCGGCCGTGCCACTGCGGCCGCGCGCAATCTATGGGTATGGGGGGGCGGAGAAGCCGCCTGGCGCGCTTCCGACGCGCTCACGTTCGACATCCTGCCCGACAAGTCGTCCTACAAGCCCGGCGAGACCGCGCACGTGCTGCTCAAGACTCCCTTTGCGAGGGCCACGGGCCTGGTCACCATCGAGCGCGAGGGCGTGCTCGAGCGGCGGCTGTTCCAGCTCGAGCCGGGCAAGCAGAGCCTGGAGGTGCCGATCAAGGACGGCTACGGGCCCAACGTCTACGTCTCGGTCGTGCTGGTCAAGGGCCGCACCGGGCCCGGTGGCCGCGGCATGCCGCTTCTGCGCATGGGCCTGGCCAACCTTCCGGTCGCGGTCGAGGCGCGCCGGCTCAAGGTTTCGGTTTCGACCGAGCGCGAGCGCTACCGGCCCGGCGAGACCGTCAAGGCACAGGTCCGGGTCACCGACGGGGCCGGCAAGCCGGTGGCGGCCGAGGTGTCGCTGTCGGCGGCCGACGAGGGCGTGCTCTCGCTGATCGGCTTCAGGACCCCCGACCCGGTGGCGACGTTCTACGCGCCCTGGGGACTCGGCGTCCACACGACGACCGAGTACGATCGACTGGCGCAGCTCCCGGAGCCGGGGCAGGAGCGGCTCGCCACCGGCGGCGACAGCTCGGCCCGGCTGGGCACGCTGCGCTCGCGCTTTCTGTCGACCGCCTACTGGAGCCCGGCGCTCGAGACCGACGCCGACGGGCGCGTGCAGGTGAGCTTTCCGGCGCCCGACAACCTGACTGCATTCCGGCTGATGGCGGTGGCGGCCGACGGGGGCGAGCGCTTCGGCTCGGGCGAGCGCCGCTTCACGGTTTCCAAGCCGCTCCAGCTTTTGACCGCGTTGCCGCGCTTCTTCACGGTCGGCGACCAGGCACGCGGCGGCGTGGTGGTACACAACGACACCGGCCAGGCCGGCACCGCGCGCGTCGAGGCCAACGTGGTCGGGCTCGAGCTGACGGACGGCTTTCGCCGTGACGTCCAGGTGCCGGCCGGGGGCCGGGTGCCGGTACACTTTCCGATGCACGCAAGCAAAGCGGGCCCGGCCAAGCTGCGCTTTGCCGTCACCATGGGCGGCGAGCACGATGGGCTCGAGGTCACGCTGCCGGTCGTGCACCCGTCGTCGGTCGAGACCGAGCTTTTGGCCGAAGGGGTGGCCCGGGACCCGGTGTCGATTCCGATCAAGGTCCCCAAAGGGGCGCTGGTCGAGACCGGAAGCGTGGAGATCTCGGTCGATCCCGACGGGCTGGCCGGCATCGAAGAGGGGCTGCGGGCACTGGTCGAATACCCGTATGGTTGCCTCGAGCAGACCACCTCGCGCGTGATCCCGCTGGTCATGGTCGAGGAGCTATCGCGCCAGCTCGCGCTCGAGGGCCTCGATGGGCCGGCGCTGCAGCGCTTCCTCGCCATCGGAATCGAGAAGATCGGCCGCCACCAGACCTTCGAGGGCGGCTACTCGCTGTGGCCGGGCGGGCGTGCCGAGCCCTATTTGACCGCGTACGCGCTCTGGGGGCTTTATCTGGCCAAGCGCGCCGGTCATCCGGTCGATCCGCATCGGATCGACGACGGCGTGGCCTATCTGCGACGCGCGCTCGGGCAGAACGTCAAATCGGGCGACGTGCACAACGAGCTGGGCGAGCTGGGTGGGCGCGCATTTGCGCTGCACGTGCTGGCGCTCCTGGGCCAGCCCGAGCCCCAGCTCGCAGTCAAGCTGCGCGCAGAGCGGGCCAAGCTGCCGCGCTTCGGCCAGGCCTTCCTGGCGCGCGCGCTGGGCGCGTCGCTGGGCAAGGGCGATCCGGCGGTGGGCGAGCTTGTGGGCGAGCTCGAGGCCGACGCCGAGCTGACCGACGGCCAGGCGCTGGTGCGCGAGCCGGGCGGCCGCTCTCTGTGGTGGTACATGAGCGACGATACGCGCACGAGCGCCATCGTGCTCGACGCGCTCGATGAGCTGCGGCCGCAAAGCCCGCTCGTGCCCAAGCTGGTCAAGGGGCTGCTCAAGGCGCGCCGCGGTGGCTCCTGGGCCACCACGCAGGACAACCTGTATGCGCTGGTGGCGCTCACCCACTACGCGCAGGCGCAGCGGCACGCTGGCGTGCGCGCAGGGGTTGCGCTGGGTGAAAAGGCAATCGGCGCGGTCGCGCTTACGGGCGGCGCCCCGCGGGTCAAGCACCTGCGGGTCCCGCTGGCACAGGCCCTGGCGGCGGGCGGGCAGCTCACGCTCAAGCCCGACGGGGGCAAGGTCTACTACTCGGTCAGGCTGCGCTTCCGCCGCGATGAAAAGAGCCAGACCGAGCGCTCGGCCGGGCTCACCTTGCGCCACGAGTACCTCGATCAGAAGACCGGCAAGCCAGTGGGCAAGATCAAGGTGGGCGACGTCGTGCGCGTGCGGGTGACGGTCGCTACGCCGGACAGCCGCAATCACCTGGCGCTTTCCGACCGCTTGCCGGCCGGATTCGAGGCCATCAACACGCGCCTCAAGACCGTTTCGGGCGCCAGCCACCACGAGGAGACCGGGAACGAGCGCGAAAGCGACGCATTTCGGGCCTCGACCTACCAGGAGCTGCGTGACGACCGGGTTCAGTTCTACGCGGAGTACCTCGACAAGGGCGTCGAGGTGATCGAGTACCTGGCGCGCGCGACCACCGCCGGCACCTATGTGGTGCCGTCGGCGATTGCCGAGGAGATGTACCGGCCCGAAACCCACGCACGCACCGCGCTGCGCACGCTGGAGGTGGGCGAGTAGTGCATCCGCGCTGGCGTCGGCGGCTCAAGCGGGTCGGGCTCGTGCTGGGCCTGGCGGTGGGGCTGCCCTGGGCCGCCTTCACGATCGCGGTGCGGGCTCGGGACTACCCGGCCGCACAGCTGGAGCCGCGGCGCGCGGCCTCGCTGACCGTGCTCGATCGGCAGGGCCTCATCCTGCGCCAGGAGGCCGCGCAATCGGGCGGCCGCGAGAGCTGGGTGCCCATCGATCGGATTTCCGAGCACCTCGTCCAGGCCACGCTGGCGGCCGAGGATCATCGATTTTTCGAGCATGGCGGGGTGGATGTGCGGGCGCTCGTGCGCGCGGCCTGGCTCGATGTGCGCGCGCGCCGACTCGCCTTCGGCGGCTCGACGCTGACCATGCAGCTCGTGCGTCTGCTCGAGCCACGCCCGCGCGGCCTCTGGGCCAAGCTGGGCGAAATGGTGCTGGCGGGCCGCCTCGAGCGCGCCCTGTCCAAGCGCGCCCTTCTCGAGCAATACCTGAACCGGGTCTATTATGGAAATGGCGCCTGGGGCGCCCAGGCGGCGGCCCAGCTCTATTTCGGCAAGCCGGCGGCCATGCTGGCGCCGGGCGAGGCGGCGCTTCTGGCCGTGCTGCCGCGCGGGCCCGAGGCCTACCATCCGTATCGCAACCTTTCGGCTGCCCTGGCGCGCCGCGCGCACATCCTCCGACTGATGGTGGCGCAAGGCCTCTTGTCCGAGAGCGAGCGCGCACTGGCCGAGCGCACACCGCTCGCCCTGCGCCGCGAGCGGCCCGATTTTCGCGCGCCCCACTTCGTGGACTATGCGCTCGGCGAGCTGCCGGCCGAGCTGCGCGCCGGCACCACCGTCCGCACGACGCTCGACGGGCCGTTGCAGCAGCAGATCGAGGTAGCGGCGCGCGAGCACCTGGCGCAGGTCGAGTGGCTCCACATCACGCAGCTGGCGGTGGTGGTGCTGCGCAACTCGGACGGGGCCGTGCTGGCTCTTCAGGGATCGCGCAATTACTTCGACGCCGACCGGCAGGGCGCGGTCTCGGGCGCAGTGGCGCGCCGCCGCCCCGGCTCCACGCTCAAGCCGTTCGTCTACGGGCTCGCGCTCGAGCGCGGCGACACGCCGGCCACGGTCGCGCTCGACGTGGTGTTGCCGTCCGAGGTCCACGAGACCTGGACCACCGACATCCGCCAGCACGGCTTCGCCCGCTATCGCGAGTCGCTGGCCGGCTCGTACAACCTGTCGGCCGTTCACACCTTGCAGCGGGTGGGCGTGCAGCCGCTTATCGACCGGCTGCGGCGCGCAGGCCTGACCACGCTCGACCGGCCCGACGGGCGCTACGGGCCCGATCTCGCCATCGGCGAGGCCGAGGTCAAGCTGATCGAGCTCGCGTCCGGGTTCGCCAACTTCGCGCGCGGCGGGGTGGCGTTGCGGCCGCGCGCGGTCGAGCGCGTCGAAAGCGGCGGCGCGGTCGTGTGGCGGCCCCAGGCGGAGCCCGGCCCGCGCGTGTTCTCGCCGCAGGTGGCCTGGCTGATCTGGGACATCCTGCGCGATCCCGACGCGCGCCGGCCCATGTTCGGCGACCGGGTGCCGCTCGAGCTGCCGTTTGCGGTGGCGGCCAAGACCGGCACCACGCGCGGCTACACCGACAACTGGGCCCTGGGCGCCACGGGCGAGTTCACGGTCGGCGTGTGGGCCGGCAACTTCGACGGCACGCCAACGCATGGGGTGATGGCCATGCGCGGCGCGGCACCGCTTCTGCGTGCCACCATGGTGGCACTGGCAGCGCGGTTCGGGGCTCCGTCGGAGCCCGCGCGGCCCGAGGGCCTCCAGGACGCTGTGGTGTGCCCGCTTTCGGGGCAAGCCCCGGGCGCGCTGTGTCCGCGCCGCAAGCTCGAGTGGTTTCTCGAGGGCACGGTCCCGCGCGAGCCGTGCACGTGGCATCAGATGGCATGCGGAAGCCGATGGGTGCGCTACCCGCCCGAGCTGCAAGGCTGGGCGCGCGTGCACGGCCTGCTCGCGGAGCCGGCCTGTCCCGAGCGCAGGCTGGCGCGCGCGGTGGACGGTCCGCGCATCTTGTATCCGGTCGAGGGCGCGCGCTTTCTCATCGATCCCGACCGGCCGGCGGCGCTGCAGGTGCCGCCGCTGCGGGCCGCTCCGCCGGGCGCCGAGGTGCGCTGGACGATCGATGGGGTGCCGCCGCAGCGCTTCCGCCCCAGTCCCGGACTCCACGAGGTGCGCGCCGAGTGGGCCGGCGCGTCCGATCGGGTCTCGATCCGGTTCGAGTGAGCGTCTGGGCTCGACTGACCGCCAGCGGCTACTCCACCTGCCGCCCCCACCAGCCGCAACCTGCCGGAAGCAAAGGCAGCCGGCGCTGGTACAAGCCTTGCTCGAGCCAGCCGCATGCGTCCGCTAGCAGCCAAATCGATCGGCTTTTTCTTGACCTTGCTCTCGATCACCCAGGGCCTTGCGCTGGCCGCCGGCGGGAAGCCGGGCCAGCCGGTGCGGCCGCCGCCGAAGGTCATCAGCACCACCAATTCTCTCGGTCCGATCCGGGGCGCCTGGCTGCATCCTGCGCTGGCCTACGGGGCCGCGTCGGGCCTGGGCAAGGAAGGACCAGCCGGAAACACGTCGGTGCTGATCTCCCATCTCCGAGGCTGGCACCGGCTCTCCAACTGGCTGACCCGCGAGGGGGGGCCGCTCAGCGACCATGGCATGTTCGGAAAGCCCGCGGAGCAGCTCCTGGCGCTGACCCCGTCCGAGCTCCGGGCCGGCGGCCAGCTGGCCATCTACGGCCCCGACGCAACCTGGGGTCGAGGCGGCCTCAACGGCCCCCTGGGGCCCGAGGGCGGTCATGGCTATGAGGCCGACGACCAGGGCAACTTTCGCGATGACAACGGCCGCATCGTGCGCACGACGCGGGTCGAGGTCACTCCCGGCAAATGGGTAAAACGCGACCTGCACGAGCTGTACACCGAGGACGCGGTCATGAAGCTGGGCTATCGCAACGGCACTTCCTTCTCGGTCGATCTGAAGCCGACCCGGGCCGCGCCCAGGCTGGTCCAGCTCACGTCCCCCCACGATCAGTCGGTCTTCATCCTGGCCACGCCGCATGACATGCGGCGCGCTTTCAATATCGAAGTATTCGATGAGCAGGGTCACCCGATTCCGGGTGCGAAGTCGGACAGCTTCTACATCAACCATGTCCAGCTCCAGGTCGCGGCCGGCCAGCGGCTGCAGGTCAAGGTGACGCCCGGCCTGTCCAACCCATGGGGTCTGGGCCCGCTGCTGGCGGCGGTACCGATCGGCGCGGGCGTCCGGTTGCACGTGGACGGGTCGGAGAGCCACGTCGCGAAGCCGCACCATCCGCGCCCGGCGCGGCGGGAGGCACGCTGACCGTCAACCCGGCGGTAGCTTGACCTCGACCCGATCCACCACCGCAACCACGGCAGCATCGATCGGCGCCGTAGGCTTCTGATCCTCCGCCAGCGTCTCCGACACCGCCACCCGGGCGGCGTGGCCGAACGCGATCACGACGTCGTCGCCGACGCCCGCGTCGAGCGTGTCCGCGCACACGACCAGATCGGTCGGCGGCGCGCGCCGGGCGGGCGCACCCCCCAGATCCCCGAGCGTGTACGGCCGCACCAGAAGCAGCTTCAGCCCCTCGGCCTGCGGCCACTTGATGGTCGCCCATACGCTGCCCACCACGCGCCCGAGAAACATCTACCCTTCTCCGTCGATGAGGACGCTCACCGCCGCGTCGGCCAGCAGGGCGCGGTTTGGGGGCCCGGCCGCGATCACATTGCGCGCACCCGAACCGAACGAAACCGTCACCTCCTGCCCCACGTGCGCGTCCATGGTGTCGATCGCCACCACCACCCGGTCGCTCAGCGCCTCCACGCCGCGCACGGCCACCAGCAAGAGCTTGCGGCCGGCCAGGCCGGGTGCCTTGCGGGTCGCCCACACTTCCCCGATGACGGCCCCGCGGATCATCGCAACCACTCTACGCGCCGCGGCTGCGCCCCGCCCAGCCACTCGAACGGCCGCGTGTGCTCGAGCTGGGCGCGTGCGATCTCGCAATGGTCCACGACCGCCAGCACGGCCGCTTCAATGGGCAGATTGACCGAGCCCAGCTGCCAGCGCCCGGGGGCGCCCAGACAGACCACCACGTCGTCGCCCACGCCGGCATCCAGCGTGTCGACCGCCACCAGGTGGCCCAGCTGCTGGGGCGGCTCATACCAGCCGTAGGGCTCGATCACCAGCAGCTTGCCGCGCACCAGCCGCTCGTGCTTGCGCGTCGCCCACACGAAGCCGACCACACGGCCCAGGATCAAGCGACCTCCAACCCATCGACGATGGCGACGATGACGTCCTTGGTCGGCACGGCCTCGCCCAGGGTCAGGTCGCGCACCCGGCTGCCGTGCGCCACCAGGACCTGGTCGCCGGGCCCGGCCGCCAGCCGATCGACAGCCACCACGATGCCGCCGCCCGGTGTCTCCACCTTGAGCAGCTTTTGTCCGTCGAGCCCCGCGGCGTGCCGGGCCCCCCAGACCGCGCCCACGACCCGCCCCAGGATCATCTTCCGTCTACGCGGCCTGGCCCTTTTTCTTGCCGGCCGGCTTGGGCGCGGGCGGTGGCGGCGCCTTCAGCGCGCGCTCACTGCTGTGATAGAGATCCAGGAGCCGAGCCGGCGTGTAGGCGAGCAGCCGCGCCCGGAAGTCCTTGTCCTTCCCGCTCTTGTGCTGAGCCAGGATGGCCTCGACCAGCTTGTCCCGGCCGCCCAGCTCCTTGACTCCCTGCGCCACTCGCAACAGGCGCAACAGCTTGCTGTTGGAGGCCGCCGCCAGCCGCTTGCGCAGGGAATCCTTATCCTCGTCCCCGCGCTCGACCACAGAAACGATCTGATCGACCAGCTTGTCCTTGCCGCCGAACTCGTCGTTGACTCGCGAAAGGGGTGCCTTCTTCATCGCCATCGCCTTAACCTATTTGTGCTTCTTTCCGCCCGCCGGTTTGCTCGTGCCCGGCGGCTGGAGCTTGGGCAGATCGGGCATTGCGCCCGGTGCTCCCATGCCAGGCGGCATCCCGCCGGGCCCGGGGCCCATGCCGGGCGGCATCGCACCCGGACCGCCGATTCCGCCCAGGCCGCCCCCCATCCCGCCCATGCCCTGGAACATCTTGACCAGCCCCTTGAGACGGTTGGCCAGCTCGTCGGTCTGCTGCTGGTTCATGTTGACGGTGACGTGCATCGACGCACCCTCGCTCATGACCTTCATGCTCTCGATCAGGCCGCCCATTCCGGTCATGGCCAGCATCGGGTTCTTCTTGATCTCCTCGATCTTTTTTTGTGTGTCCTCGGTCAGCTTTTTGGCTTGATCTGCGCTTTGCGCCTCCGCGAACACGTCCACGGCCAGCCCGCTGCCAAAATCGGCGTTGCCCGCGATGCTCTTGAGCTCGCCGCCGGTATCGAGCGCGGCCTTGCCGGGCGGCACCTGACCCACCCCCCAGAGCGCGGCCTGGGTCTTGGTCTTCTTGACCAGCGCCTGCACGGCATCGTTTCTCTTCACGCTCTCGCCTTTGCCGGCCGCCAGGTCGATCACCTTCTTGACCCAGTTCTTGCCCGCCAGCGCGAAGGTCGTGCCGTCGAGGAAGACGAAGCCCATCTGGTCGTCGGACGAGTAGATGGTCTTGCCGCCGTAGCTCTCGCTTTTGATCTCGCCGGGATGGTTGGGATCGGTTTTCTGCTTCTCGCGCGCGTACGCGACCAGCTTCTGCTCGTCGAACTTGCCCTTGATGACCACGGCCATCTCGTGCGAGGTGTCGACGTCGCTGGGGACGCCGCCCAGAACCATGGTGACCTGGGTGAGCGGGTCGAGCCCGGTTTTCTGCACGAACTCGTCGTAGTCTTTCTTGCTCGACGGATCGTTGCGGTACTCTTGCACGTTCGCCCACACCTTGGATCCGCGCAGGCGGTCCAGATTGAGCGCGAATACGATGGAAGATTCTTTGGGCAGAAGCGTCATGGCGTCGGACGCCGCGCCACCTGAGCCCTTGCAACCGGTTACGGAGCAGGCCCACAAGAGCGCGGCCAGCCCGAGGAGAGGAGTGCGTTTCACGACGTGCTTCTCCTTTGACGAATTGACGGTTTATAGGAGGTTTGACACACACTGTCAAGGCGATAGACTGCCGCGCGCAGTGTGGGCGCGACGTCGATTTCGCGGCGGCAAGGTGTGGGCACGCGTGCGGCCCGATGGCGCGCTCGAGACCGATGCGGGCGGACGGGTCGAGGTCAAGTACCGGATCGAGGATACGCGCTCGTACCGCGCGGCCGCCAGCAACCTGGAGCCGCTTGCCGACGCGGACGACCGGGAGCCCTCGGCCGACCCGGCGCCTGCGGCCGCCCCGCCGCCCCGTTCGTCTGGTTCGCCTCGCGAAACCCGGACGGGAAAGCCGCCGATCCTGGTTTACACCGACGGTGCCTGCACGGGCAACCCGGGGCCGATGGGCATCGGGGTGGTGCTGATCGCGGGTCGCCACCGCAAGGAGATCTCGGAGTACCTGGGCCCGCTCGGCACCAACAACGTGGCCGAGCTGACTGCGATTCTGCGCGCGCTTGAGATGATCAAGGATCGCCGCCGCCCGATCGTCGTGCACAGCGACTCCAGCTACGCCATCGGCGTGCTGTCGCAGGGCTGGAAGGCCAAGGCCAATGTCGATCTGGTCGCCCGCATCCGGGACCTGTTGGCCCAGTTCGACAAGGTCCGCTTCGTCAAGGTGGCCGGCCACTCGGGCGTGCCCGAGAACGAGCGCTCGGACGAGCTGGCGCGGGCGGCCATCGCGCGTGGCCACTGAGCGCCTTGCGATGGGCTCAGGCGGCCGATTCGGCTCACGCGCCCGCTGGCCAGACTACGCCCGGATCCGCCCAGGAGCGCGAGCGCGGTCAGCCCGAGGAGCGCAAGGCCGGCCGACATCCAAGCCAGAAACCGCATTCCAGCCTGTCCTTCCCCTCATGGAGCCCCGAGGCACCCTCAAGTCCTGGGGGCCAGACCCCCCAGTGGCCCACGCAATTAGCCCAAAACTGGCTGGTCGCGCTCCGAAAAAAGCTTTTTTGTTCTGGACAACAGTAGTTCGCATTCGTATTGTGCCGCCGTCACTCGGAGGGAGATGACCCATGCGACGCACCATCACTTCCCTGTCTCAGGTTTTGGTTGCAGCGTTGGCGCTTTTCGCCGCCGGGCGCGTGTTCGCGCAGGGGGCGAATACGGGCGCGCTGACCGGGCGAGTCACCGACGCCGCAAGTGGACAAGCGGTTGCCGGCGTTACCGTCGTGGCCCAAGGGCCGCAAGGTGAGCAGGCCGAGATCACGGACGACACGGGAACCTACACCATCACGGGTCTCGTGCCGGGCCAGTACGTCGTGCGCTATTACTTCGCAAATGTGAAGGTCGAGCGCACCAACGTCACGGTCTACGCCGACAAGAAGATCCAGATCAACGTGCCGATCCAGACCAAGGCGACCGCCGCCGAGACCTATACGATCACGGAGAAGGCGCCCACGGTCGACATCGGCTCGACCAAGATCGGGACCACCATCACCAAAGAGTTCACGACCAACGTGCCGACCGGCCGCAACTTCGAGACCGTCAGCACGGTGGCACCGGGTGCGGTCAAAGATGACAACGGCATCTCGTTCGCCGGCGCCACGTCGTTCGAGAACAACTACGTGATCGACGGCATCAACGTGACCTCGGTGCACATGAGCCAGGCCTCGCCGGCCGCGACCGGGTCCGCGCTCAATCTCGATTTCGTGCAAGAGGTCGAGGTCATTACGGGCGGCTACAACGCCGAGTACGGCCGCGCCACCGGCGGCGTGGTCAACGTGATCACGAAGTCGGGCTCCAACGAGTTCCACGGCGACGCCGCATTCTACTACGACCCCGGGTCGATGCGCGGCCTGTCGCCGCGGCTCACGTACCCGGGCCAGTCGATCTCGCAGCGGCTCGAGAATGCGGGCGGCGACTATCGGATGGACTTCTTCGCGGACCTGGGCGGCCCGGTCATCAAGGACCGGCTCTGGTTCTACGTCGGCTTCGAGCCCATCTTCTCGAAGGACACCATTCGCCGTACGGTGTCCACGCTGACCGACAACTGCACGCAGAGCGATCCGATTCAGGCCGGTCCGTGCACGGGTGGCCCCGACGGCTATCAGGACTTCACCAATGGAGTCTATCGGAGCCAGGAGATCTATCACACGTTCCGTGAGGCATCGACCACCCAGTACCAGTGGACCGGGAAGGTGAACCTCCTGGTGACCCCGGATCACACGCTCGAGGTGGCCTACTACGGCTCGCCCAACTCGCAGGACAACCCGCGCATCTTCGGCACCAATTTCACCTCGCGCACGCTGGGCGGCGCCCAGGATGCGGTCGCACACTGGGTGTCCAAGCTGTTCGACAAGAAGTGGCAGCTCGAGGCCTCGCTGTCGTATCACCGCGAGCGCCTGCTGCACGAGGCGGCCGATCCGCTGGACTCGCAGCTGCGGACCACCTGGAACACCGACCCGGTCAAAGCCACGAACGTCAACTCCCGGCGCGGCGCCGGACCGTCGATGAGCTGGTTCGGCCAATATGAGGATCCGGCCGACCGCCAGCTTCTCATGATGAACTGCGATTCGGTGACCCCTCCGGACGGAACCACCACGCCGCAGACCCCGGGCATGGTGACCAACAACAGCCCGGGCAAGCTCAACATCCTGTGCCCGGCCTACAGCGTCGCCACAGGCGGATACGCGGTGGGCGGCCGCGGGACCTGGGAAAACCTGATCTCGGACCGCATCGGAACGCGCGTCGCCGGCACCAACTTCGTGCGCGCAGGCGGCCACCATCAGTTCATGTACGGCTGGGACTTCGAGCGCAACGGCTTCGATGACGTGCGTCTGTACTCGGCCGCGGTGGGCGCGCTGACGGTCCGCCAGGTCGGCGCGAACAAGCGCGTGTACACGCGCGGCTGGGGCTACTTCAAGGATCTCGGGACGGGTCTGGCGGGCGGCATCACCAACATCGTCAACTACCCGTTCAAGCGCGACTCCAAGTACAACCCGGTTCTCGACGGGGCCGGGAACCCGGTCAAGGACCTGAGCCAGTGCTTCCGGCCCGAGGACATCCCGAGCGACGCCAGCGTGTTCTGCGCCCAGACCGCAACCCTCAACCACGCGCTGTTCGTGCGCGACTCCTGGAACATTCTGCCCAACCTGACCCTGAACCTGGGCGTGCGTTGGGAGCGGCAGGCAGTCTCCGGTCTGGCCGACTGGGAAGCGCCCGTCAACGGCGACGCGCCCATCGTGCTCAACAACAACTGGGCGCCCCGCGTCGGCGTGATCTACGACCCGACCAATGAGGGCAAGGCCAAGCTGTACGGCTCCTTTGCCCGCTTCTACGAGTCGATCCCGCTCGACATCAACAACCGCTCGTTCGGGCAGGAAGGCTTCCTGCAGCACACCTACTTCTACCGGAACGGTACGGCCACCACGCCCAACCCGGCTCCCAACAACACCTGCGTGGAGAAGCTCATCGGGTCGAACACGCTCAACTGCGTGTTCCGCGCCCCGGGTCTGTTCGGTGGCGAGCAGTCGCTCATCGAGCCCGACATCCAGGGCATGTTCACCGATGAGATCGTGCTGGGCGGCGAATACGAGATCATCGAGGATCTGGCGCTCGGTGCCTACTACACGCACCGCAACCTGGGCCCGGTGATCGAGGACGGCTCGGTCGACAACGCGTCGAGCTACTTTATCACCAACCCGGGCGAGAAGCCGAGCTCCGACCAGATCAAGCAGCTCCAGCAGCGCGCCGACAAGGCCAACCAGCTGGCCATGCAGAACATGGCGGCGGGCAACATGACGCTGGCCTCGAACTACAACCACCTGTACGGCGAGCTGCAGACATTTGCCGACGAGCTGCCTTACTTCGGCAACTTCGCCAAGCCGGAGCGCAATTACAATGCGATGACCCTGACCGCGCGCAAGCGCTTCTCCAAGAACTGGCTGGGCCAGGCCTCGTACACCTATGCGCGCACGATCGGAAACTACCCGGGTCTGTACGATCCGTACATCGGCCAGAAGGATCCCAACATCACCGAGCTGTACGACCTGCCGGACGTGCTGGTCAACCGCAACGGGCCGCTGCCGAGCGACATTCCGCATCAGTTCAAGGTCGACGGCTACTACACCTTCCGGCTGCGGGGCGACCAGAGCGTGGTGGCGGGGACCTCGTTCCGCGCCCAGAGCGGCATCCCGCGCAACGTGTTCGGCGTCAACCAGATCTATGTGCCGTCGCCGATCGTGTTCCTGGAGCCCTCGAGCAACGCGGGCCGCAACGACATCACGACCTCGTGGGACCTCCAGCTGGCCTACATCAAGCAGCTCCCGCGCAACACGTCGCTGCAGGTGTTCTTCGCGGTCTATAACGTGCTCAACTCGCAGACCGTCACCTTGCGCGACGACGTGTACACGACCACCAGCACGTTCACGACCCCGATCGTCAACGGCACCGACGCCGACCTCAAGCACCTGAAGACCGTCGACGGCGCGGTCGCGACCAAGAACGGCAACTACGGCAACCCGGTCGCGTACCAGAACCCGATCTTCACGCGCTTCGGCCTGCGCTTCAGCTTCTAGCCCCAATCAATCAAACCGCACGGGCACGTGAGCCATCACGTGCTCGTGCCCCTATTTCTTTTAGGGGTCGGAGCTTAACCACAGAGAACACGGAGAGCACAGAGGATGAATAGGTCCACGCGATCGGCCGTCATGCCCCAACCCCGGGGCCCCTTCCCTTCTCTGTGTTCTCTGTGGTAGCGAGTGTCACCGAGGAGGCTTCTACACGCGGCCTTCGCGCTGGACGTCGGCCGCCACCTGACGCAGAGGGGCGAACTCGTACTCGAGCGCCAGCCGGTCCAGCGTGGCCTCGAGCGCGCGCCGCTTGTGCGAGAGCGGTCGCCTGAGGTCGGGCTGGCGCGCCACCAGGGCGGCCGGGATGCCGTCCTCGTCGGCATCGATGAGGTCGAGCCCGTGCAGCTCGAGGTTGAAGAAGCTGCGGGCGCGCATCCATTCCAGAAGGCGCGCTCGTAGGGCCGTCGGCAACAGAACGATCGAGGTCCCGATCAGCGGCAGCCGGGTGCCGGGCGCGACCGCAACCGGCAGCTCCACCATCGGCGCCTGACCACGCCGCCAGGGCGCCGCCAGGTCGGGTCGGTAGGGCTGGGCCGGCGCAAGCAGCGCACGCGGGTCGCCCATCACGCTGCCCGAGGTCCGGCCGCGCAGCACCATCGCAAGCATCACGCCGGCCTTGGCCAGGTAATAGGGCGGCGATGGAAACAGCGACGAGTCGTAGCGGTAGCCCAGCTCGGCCAGCACATCGAGCACGCTGGGCGAGACGTCGTACCCCGGCGCCCGAAAGCCGACCGGCGCGTGCTCCTTGCCGGCCGCCGCCGCGATGCGCTCGTGCGCGTCCTCGACTTCGCGCGCAATCTGCGAGCGCGACAGCCGGGCCAGCTCGTACGGGTGGGTGTCGGTGTGGTTGCCCAGCTCGAAGCCCGCACGCGCCAGCTCGCCCGCGGCCGCACGCCCGCTATCGGCCTGCAGGCACTGGCCGACCAGGAAAAAGGTGGCCGGGATGCGCCGCCGAGTGAACAGCTCGACGAAACGCGGCACGCCGCGCCGCATCACCACATCGGCCAGCGCGGCCGGCGGGGCGCTGAGCCCGTGGATGCGGTAGTAGCAGGCGATCGGGTCCACGTCGACGGAAACCGAGCACACGCGCCGCACGGCTACTCCCGGAAGCGGAACAGCACGGTCAGCCGCACCATGTTCTTGAGCACGTTGGGCACGCGCTTCATCAAATTGATCGACGGCTTGCGCTTCTCGATCACCTCGACCGGGATCTCGACCACCTGCTTGCCCTCTCGGTAGGCACGGATCACGAACTCGGAGGCAAACAGGTCGCGGTCGACCTTGCAGCGCTCGGCCACCGGCGCCACGCTCTCGCGCCGGAACGCCTTGAGGCCGTGCGTGTCGGTGCCCCGAAAGTCGACCAGCACCCGCAGCATACCATTGATGACCTGGGTGGCCACGCGCCGGAACAGAGGCCGCCGGTCCTGCGAGCCCGCCATGACCTTGCTCCCGATGACCAGATCATTGCGCCCGCCGTCGAGCAGCGCGACCGCACGCTGATAGAAGTCGACGTCGCACAGATCGATTTCGTCGCAGATGACGATATCACCGCGTGCTTCCAAGATGCCCCGCCTGAGCGCAGCCCCGTAGTTGGCTTCACCCAGCGACAGCACCCGCAGCTCGGGGTGCCTTTTCGCCAGCTGCTCGGCGATGGCGACCGTTCGGTCGCGCGAGCCGTTCTCGGCCACCAGGATCTCGTACGACCAGCCCAGCTCGCCCAGCCGCTCGCGCAGATCGGCCAGCGACGAGGCGAGGATGCCCTCCTCGTTGTAAACCGGGATCACGATCGAAATCCTGGGCGCGCTCATTTCGCGGCGACGACCTCGTCGGCCACCGCGCGACCGGCCAGGATGCAATCCTCCATGGCGTTGTAGGTCCACGAGCCGTAGCGCCCCCGTGGGTAGATCTGCTTTTCAGAAAGGTAGCGGAAGCAGGTTGCGGTGGCGTCGTAGTAGTTGTGGTCGAACACCACATAGGCCCAGCGAATGGTGCGCAGCTCGGCAAACAGGATGTCGTCGGGCCCGGCCAGCACACCGGTTGCGCACAGGCCCGCCGCCACGTCCGCAAGCACGTCCTCGACCCGCGCGACGTTGCGCGCGGCCAGCTCCACGTACAGGCCGCCGCGCCCGGGCGGAGCCATGGCCGGCACCGCATTGGTGTACACGCCAACCCGATAGAATGGATATTTTTCCTCGGGCACATAGATCCAGTGAAAATCGACGGGCGGCGTGCGCTTGGTGGCGACGTTGAGATATTGCACCGGGGTGCAGCGAAGCAGCCCGGCCGCGCGCTCGACTTCGGGTGGCAGCGGGCTCATCACGCGAAACAGCTCGGGCAGCGGGATCGACGTCACCAGCGCGCGCCAGGCCAGGGTCTCGCCACCGACGGTGATGGTGCGGGCCTCCGGATCGATGCGGTCGGGCGCGGCGCGCGTATGAACGCGCCCGCCATCGAGGCGCGCAACCAGGGCGCGGGTCAGGGTCTCGATGCCGCCCTGCTTGGGGTACAAAAATGAGATGTTGTAGCCCATCTCGGGCGGGCTCGCGCCCACCGCGCCCGCCACCACCTGCTCCAGCGTCGGCCGGGGCACGAAACGGTCGCACCAGGCGCTCGTGATCTCGCGGGGCTCGACGCCCCACAGCTTGCGGTTGTACGGGATCATGAAGTGCTTGGAGATGCCGACCCCGAAATGCTTCAAGCAGTACTCTTCGAAGTCGCGCGCCTCCAGGTTCTGCGGCCGCTCGAGGAAGCCGAGCAGGCATTCCTTGATCACAGAGGGCGGCAGCCCGTGCAGATTGGCCTGGAACGGGTACCGCGTGAGCGCACCATGTGAGAACACGCGCGCGCGCCGCTCGACCGGCACCAACGCATCCGGCAGCAGCTCATGCACCAGCTGCTTGGTGTAGCGGTCGCGCAGATGCAACCAGTGGCCGGTCTTGTCGAAGCAGAAACCGTCGCGGGTGTCGGTCCGGGCGTGGCCGCCCAGGCGCTCTTCGCGCTCGAACAGGACCCATGGCGTACGCGCGCCCAGATGCAGCGCAGTCGAGATGCCAGTCAGCCCGCCGCCGAGGATGACCACCGGGTCCGCGTCGGACGCCATGTTTGCGGTTAGGTAACACGGGCGCGCCGTGATTGCAAAAGGCGATCGGTGACCAGCATGAGCGCGGCCACGAGCGAAATCGCGCCCGCGGCCGCGAACATGGCCGGGTAACCCACGCGCTTGGCGACCGCTCCATAGGCGAACGAGCCCGCCATCGAGCCCAGCGTGAAGGCCAGATTGAACAGCGACATGGCGCGTCCGCGCACCGCGGCGGGCGCCCGATCGAGCGCCAGCGCAGCCAGCGCCGGATAGTGCACGCCGTGGGTTGCGCCGAAGAAAAGCCCGATCGCGACCAGGCCGGCGGGTCCGCGCGCAAAGCCGGTCGCCGCCACCGCGGCCGCATAGCCTAAAAGGGCGGGGGCAGCCGCCCGCCGCCGGCCCACCCGATCGGCCAGGTCGCCCACCAGCACGCGCACCGCCAGCGCGGACAGCGCATAGGAGGTGAAGAAGGGACTGACGTGACGCCCGCGCGCGGCCGTCCAGGCGGGCAGAAACGTGAACAGAGCGCCCCACGCGCCCGCAGCCACGAAGCTGACCAGATAAGGCGTCCAGATCCCGGGCGACGCCGCGACGGCTCGCCAGCCCGAATCGCCGGCCGCCGGCTCCAGCGGCGGATCGCGCAAGCTGACCACCAGCGCGAATCCAGCCCCCATCAGAACCGTTGCCACGCCGTAGAGCGCGTTCCAGCCCCAGCGCTCCACCAGCGCCTCGCCGAGCGGGGGCCCGATGGCGTGCGTGAGCAGCGTGCCGGCCCCGAAGATCCCGATCCGCTGCGCGAGCTTACCGGGCGGCGCCACCCGCGCAGCAAAGATCGATCCGGCGGCAAAGGAGCCGCCAAAACCGGCTCCGCCCAGAAGGCGCAGAAGCGCCAGGTAGGGCCCCAGGCGGGTGAGCCCGAAGTAACCGGCCGCGACCACCGTCGACAGGCCGAAACCGCCGAGCAGGATCGGCCTGGTGCCCTTGCGGTCGGCCAGCGTGCCCACGAGCGGCATCACGACGAGCGGCGCCACGCCCTGCAGCCCCATGTACAGCCCAACCTGGCGCGGATCAGCCGCCAGCTCGACCAGGCGGCGCGGCAGGATGAAGAACAGCGCGAGCCCGACGAAGTAGATGCAGGTCGCGAGCGTCACCTGCGCGAACGCGCGATCCGCGCTTCGATCGGACTTTGCGACCACCGCCCGCAATGCTACCTTTTCGAGGCGTGCGGCGCGAGGACGAGCTGGAGCGGGCGCATCTCGAGCGCCGGCATGCTCTGGACGAGGCGCACCGCCGCCGGGGCTTTCGGCGCGCGTGGTTCTTGGGCATGTGGGCGCGTCAGATGGTGCGGCCGCCCCGGCCCGCCGTGCGCGCGCCGCTGCCCCCGGTTGCGCGGGGCCAGCTCGGCGTCACCTTCGTCGGCCACTCGACAGTGCTGCTGCGCTACCATGACGCGCGCATCCTGACCGACCCCAATCTCGGGCGCTGGCTGCTCGGGCTGCGCCGCGCCTGGGAACCCGGCCTCGAGCCCGCCCAGCTGACCTCGCTCGACCTGGTGCTGGTCTCGCACGCACACCACGATCACCTGGTGCGCCCGTCGCTGCGCAAGATCGCGAGCGGCGCCACCTGCGTGGTGCCGCCGCGCTGCGCCGACCTGGTCGACGACCTGGGCTTCGCGCGCGTGGTGGAGCTCCCGCTTGGCGAGTCGTTCCGCCTGGGCACGGTCGAGGTGACCGCGGTGCCGGCGCGCCACTGGGGCCTGCGCCTTTTGGGCGATTACAAGCGGCGCGGCTACGGCGGCTACGTGGTGTGCGGCGACGGGCCCAGCGCCTACTTCGCGGGCGACACCGCATACTTCTCGGGCTTTGCGGAGATTGGCCGGCGGTTCCGGCCGCATGTGGCGCTGCTGCCCATCGGGGCCTACCAGCCGCCTTCGTTCCGCCGCTCCCACATGTCGCCGCTCGACGCCATCTACGCGTTCGAGGATCTGGGCGCGCGCCTGCTCATCCCGATTCACTTCGGGTCCTACCCGCTGTCCTACGAGCCGCTCGACGATCCGCCGGCCTGGCTGCGCGAGCTGGCGCGCACCCGCCGACTGGAACAGGAGGTGCGCATTCTCGGCAACGGCGAATCGCAGCTGCTCGAGCTCTGACGCGCTCTCACCGGTTAACGCCGGGCCACCTTTGACCGTCTTTCCCAGAGCAGGTAGATTCCCCGCACATGAAAAAAGTCCCCCCATGGGTGTGGGTGCTGCTTCTGGGCGCAGTGCTGATCCTGCCGCGCCTGGGCTCGTTCGGCCTGTGGGACCCTTACGAGATCAAGTATGCCGATGCGGCACGCGAGCTGGCGCAGGGCAAGGCGCGCCTGCCGCCCGGCAGGCCGCCACTGGGCGCTCTCCTGGCCGCTGGCGGCGTCAAGCTGTTCGGAACCAGCGAGCGAGGGGGCCGCCTTCCCGAGGCCCTGGCCGGCCTCCTGGGTCTGCTCGCGGTCTACTACGCCGCCAGCGGGCTGTTTTCGCGCCCGGCCGGGCTGGTGGCGGCCGCGCTGTGCGCGCTGACGCCCCTGTATCTGCTCGAATCGCGCTCGATGGCCAGCGACGTCGCGGTCGCGGCCGCAATGACGCTGGCCCTGGGCGGTCTCGGGCGCTTCACGCTCGACGGCCGCCCGCTTGATCTGTTGGCGGGCGCGGCCGGCGTGGCGCTGTCGGCCTTTGGCGCGGGCGGGCTCCTGGGCGTGGTGCCGCCCCTGTGCGCGGTGACGGTCGGCGCGGCCCTGACCCGCCACTACGGCACCACCGGCAAGCTCGGCGCGGGCGCGCTGCTGGCCATCGGCGCCGGCGTGACCCTGCTCGCGGGCCTGGCCATGCTTGCCATCCCGGGCACGCCGGTGACCGCGCTGGTCGGCGGCACCGTGCGCCACGGAGTCTCCGTGAACACGTTCGAGGACGCGGTGAAAACCGTCGGCTTCGACCTGTTTCCCATCTCGGCGGCGGCGCCGCTGGCGCTGGGCGGCTTCGTGGCCGCGCCGGCACCGGCCGCGGACGCCGAGCCGGCCGTGCGGCGACGCGCCTGGTCGCGCCTCTACGTGCTCGCCTTCGCGGCGGTCGCGTTCGTCAGCTATGCCATCTGGAACGATCGGGTCACCGGCGAGCTGCGCTTTCCGGGCGTGGGCGTGCTGGCCGTGCTGGTGGGCGGCTTCGCGGACGACCTGATCGAGGACCAGCAGTCGCACCCTCTGCTCGGGCTCGCGCTGGCGGCGGGCGTGCTGCTTTTGGTGCGCGACCTCTTCCTGTTTCCGAGCGACTTTGGCGCCGCGCACATTCTCGAGAGCCTGCACTGGCCGGCCGAGGTCAAGACCGGCAACGTCCTTCTGGCGCTGTCGACGCTCCTGGCGGCAGCGCTCCTGGCCGCGCTCTGGGTGACCTCGGCCGCGCGCCGACGGGCCCTGCTCGGCGTGGCCCTGGGCGCGTGCGGGCTCTTCGGCCTCTACAACGCGCAGGTGGTGACCCCGGCCCTGTCGCACCACATGTCCTTCAAGTCGATCTTCGACCGCTACCACAAGCTCGCGAACGCGGGGGAGCCGCTCCGAAGCTTCCACATCGTCGGGCATGGCACCGCCTATTACTTCGGCCGGCCCATGGACGAGCTGCCGACGCCGCAGGCGCTCACCGACTACTTGCGCGGCGCCGCGGGCGGTTGCGTGTACGCGATGGTGCCCAACGACGAGCTGGCCGCGCTCGATCAGCAGATCCGGGCCGCGCAGGTGCCCTACTTCGTGGTCGACGCCTCCAGCTCGCGCTTCGTGCTGCTGGCGAGCTGCCTCAAGCCGGGCGAGCGCGACCAGAATCCCCTGCGCACCTACGTGCAGGCCGTGCCGCCGCCCAACCCGCGCCGGGCCGTGCATGCCGATTTCGAGGGCAAGGTTGAGCTTCTGGGCGCTGATTTCCCGGATTCGGTGTCACGCCTGTCCGAGGGCAAGTTCACGTTGACCCTCTATTTCCACGTCAAGGATCGGATGCCATCCGGCTACCGCATCTTCGTGCACGGCGACGGTTGCGCGAACCGGTTCAACGGCGACCACGCGCCGCTCGATGGCAAGCTGCCCACGCAGTTCTGGTCGCCCGGCGACTACATCACCGATCCGTACGTGATCCAGGTTCCGCTGATGACCACGCCGAGCTGCGTGTATCAGGTATTCATGGGCTTTTACCTGGGCGACACGCGCCTCAAGCTCACGCCCGGAAGCGCGGCCGAGCCCGGCAACTCCAATCGAGTTCCCATCGGAACCATTCACGTACGCTGACCGGCGCAGGGCGCATCGGCAACGCGGCGCGTCACTCGTGAACCAGCTTGCCTTTTTTTCCTTGCTCTCGGCGCGGGTCGCCGTGTTATGACGGGTTTTGTCTTGGCTACCAAGCGCGTGAAGGATAGACGGGTGCGGGTGGAGCCAGTCGGACAGGATCGGCGGCGGAGCGGCATCGATCGCCGGCAGCATGAGCGCGTGCTGGTCGACCTGGAGGTCGACTACCGGTGCAAGGATACCTTTCTGTTCGCCTACATCACGGACATCAGCGCGATGGGCATCTTCGTGCAGACGCGCAGCCCCGAGCATCCGGGCACGCGGCTGAATCTGCGCTTTTCGACGCCCCAGGGCGAGACCATGGAGCTGGAGGGAGAGGTCATCTGGGTCAATCCCTACCGCCCCGGCGCCGCCAACAGCAACCCGGGCATGGGCATCCAGTTCGTGGATCTCACCGACGCACAGCGTCAGCGTTTGACGCAGCTCGTTCGGACCTTCGCCTACCTCGACGACGAGGTGGGAGCGCCGCGCGGCAATAGCTGAGCGAGCGCTGCGCGCTCTGCGGTTGCCGCAGGGTCTCTACGATGCTGTTGGTAACTGGGGACGTTAGTGCTTGGGCGGCTGGCTGGCATCCGGCGACGGTGGGGCGGGCTCCGGCTTCTCTTCGACCGGCACCCGGTACTCTTCGCCCAGCCAGCGCCCCAGATCCACGAGCGTACAGCGCTCCGAGCAGAACGGGAAAAACGGGTTGCCGTCGCGCTGCGACGGCTGCCTGCAGATCGGGCAGCGGGCCATCAGCTCGACCCGTTTCCGCCCGTCGAGCCGTCTTCCTTGCGCTCGAGCCCGTAGCGCTCGACCTTGGCAATCAGGTTCGATCGCGAGATGCCCAGCTCCTTGGCCAGCTGCGATTTGTTCCAATGCGTCCGGATCAGGCCCTGGTGGATCATCTCGCGCTCCAGCGACTCCACCGCCTCCTTGAGCGTACCGGCCGAAACCGCTGAGCGCGCCTGTGCGGCCGGCCGCGCCGCCCCGTCGGCCTCGCGCACCCGCTGCGACAGCAGCTCGCCCGGCAGCTCGTCCAGATCGCCGCCCAGAACCAGAAGCCGCTCGATCTCGTTCTCGAGCTCGCGGATGTTGCCCGGCCACGGGTAGCGCTGCATGGCGGCCAGCGCCTCGTCACCCAGGCGGGGCGAGCGCATGGAGCCGCGGCTGGCCCCGCGGAAGTGTTTCTTGAGGAAATGCTCGCACAGCAGGGGCATATCGTCCATGCGCTCGCGCAGCGGCGGTACCTGGATCTTGATGACATTGATCCGGTAGTAGAGATCTTCGCGGAACTCGCCGCGCTCGACCATGCGCTGCAGATCCTTGTGCGTGGCCGCGATGACGCGCACGTCGACGGTGCGGGTCTCGGTGCCGCCCACCGGCGTGAAGGTGCCTTCCTGCAGCACCCGCAGGAGCTTGACCTGCAGGGCCGCCGACATGTCGCCCACCTCGTCGAGAAAGAAGGTGCCACCGTCGGCGATTTCGAACAGCCCCTTCTTGTCCTTGATGGCGCCGGTAAAGGCGCCCTTGACGTGCCCGAACAGCGCGGACTCGAGCAGGTTGTCGTTGAAAGCCGAGCAGTTCTGGACCACGAACGGCTTCTTGGCGCGTGGGCCGTTGTAATGGATCGCGCGCGCGACCAGCTCCTTGCCGGTGCCCGACTCACCCTGGATGAGCACCGTCGACTCGCTCTCGACGATTTTCTCGAGCAGCCGGAACACGTCCTGCATCGTGCGCGAGGTGCCGACGATGTTCTCGAATCGATAGCGCTCGCCGATTTCCTGGCGCACGCGCGTCATCTCGCGCTCGCGGCGACGCAGCTCGGCGTGGTAATTCTGCACCTCGTTGGCGCCGAACTCGAGCAGGTCGAACAGCTGCTCCATCTCGGGCCGCGACATCTGAGGAATGCGCGCAACTGCTCGCTGCGGGTCGGTGGGCCCATCGCCGCCCAGCTGGCGCACTTTCGAAAGCAGCTCGGCCTCGCCCACCGTGGTCAATGGATCGTGCACCGCTCCGCCGACGAACAGAAAGCCAGCAAAATCCTGATCGAGCTGGATCGGGCACGCGACCAGATCGAAGCCCAGGTGACATTCGTGCACGATGCAGCGGCGCCCCTTGGGGCTGGCGCGCAGCTTGTCGCGCACCGCCTTGACGCTCTCGTTGCAGCGCCGGAAGCCGTCTTTCGTGAACAGCGACAGCCGGCAGAAATCGTTGTTGGGCGGGATAATCTTGCCCTCGGCATGATCGAGCACGTAGCCCTTGCCGTCGGCGAAAGCGAGCTCGACGCCCCACCACTTCCGGATGATGTCTTTCAGCATCTGGATGGTGTGCAGTTTTTCATACGGCCTGAGGTCGATCATGCCAGCTAGGGGAGTATACACCCGGGCCGTGTTAGGATTTGTGCGTGCGCAAGCGGGCGGCCAACCGGCCGCTTTCGGTGGCAGGGCGGACTTTCGAGCGCGGCAGCGCAGGCGCGGCCGAGATCGACGTGGGCGAGGGCCTGGGTGGGACGCGCCTGGTGGTGCCGGTGCGCGTGGTCGCGGGTGCGCGCCCGGGGCCGCGGCTGGCGCTGATCGCGGGCCTGCGCGGCGACGAGGTGTCGGCCATCGAGGCGGTGCGGGAGGCGGCCGCGCGAGTGGCGCCGGATCGGCTGACCGGCGACCTTTTGGCGGTGCCGCTCGCCAACGTGGCCGGGTTCGTGGATGCTCGGCGGCCGGTGCGGGGCGCGCTCGAGCGCAGCTTCCCCGGTGATCCGCAGGGGTCTGCGGCCGCGCGCATGGCGCATGCGGTGTTCCAGGCAGTGGTGCGAAAAGCCGATCTCCTGGTGGTGCTGGGCGCCTGGCGGGCGGGCCGGCACGCGCTGCCGCACGTGCGCACGGACATCGATGCGCCGGGTGCCTTGCCGCTCGCAGTCGGGTTCGGGGCCCCGCTGGTGGTGCACGAGCGGGGACTGGGCGGGACCCTGGTCCGGGCTGCGCTGGCCGAAGGACGGGCCGCCATCCTCTATCACGTCGGGGTGGCGCGCCAGCTCGCACGCGACGCGGTCGACGGTGCGGTCGAGGCCATCGTGCGCCTTTTGCGCGAGTTTGCCATGCTGCGCGGACTGTCGCCGCGGCGCCCGCGCCCGACCGTCGTGCGGCGGGTCGAGGAGCTGCGCGCGCA
>DATFWX010000074.1:0-60222 GCA_035258845.1 Polyangia bacterium
CTGAAAAATGCCCGGCTGCCGTGCGCAGATTGACCAGCCGGCCCACCGCGTCGGCCTCGTCGAGCACATAGCGCACGGTCTGCCCGTCGACGAACTCGGGGACCAGCGTGACCGTGACCTGAACCGGGTTGCCGCCCTGCGCGGACCTGAAATGGCCGTCCAGGCGCAAAAGCGTCAGCTCATCGGGCTGGCCGCCCACGAAGCCGGCGCCGCGGACAAACACGTACTGGCCCAGGCTGGCCGCCTGCGGGCTCGCCTGCGCCACCATCGGGCGCCCGATGTGCCAGCTGACCGGGCGGCTCTCCGACTCGCGCGTCGTGCCGCCCGGCAGCACGTTGCGCAGCTTGACCATCCCCATGAAGCTCCCCGGCGCAATGCCCGAGATTGCGGTGGCATAGGGGAAGGTGGACTGCGTGCGGTCGAACGGCTGCACCGGGCGCGCCGGGATCTCGAGCTCGGCCACGGGTGCACAACTGCCGCCGGCCTGCGGCTGGAAGCAGCCGCTCACGACCGCGCGGGTCTCGCCCTCGCGGCCGCCCAGGAGAAAGCCGTCGCCGCTTGCGCCCACCGGGTCGTTGACGAACAGGGGCTCGAAGATCTCGCGGTCGAAGCGCGGTGACAGCTCGCGCGCAAACATGAGGTCCGCACTGACCGCTGGAGCCGCATGCGGCTGCCCGTCGATCAGCGAGTCGAAAACCAGCTGAACCTGCCCGTGGAAGGCGCCCACGCCGCCCAACTGATCGATATCGGCCGAGAACTCGAGATGCGCCGCGTCGTCGTAGGTCAGGGGCACTTCCACGTCGACGCCCCGGCCCGCCACCTGGCCCGAAAAGCGCGCGCGTGCCGTGCCCAACCCCGGATCGACGAAGCTCTTGCCAATGAACGTCACCCGCGAGCCGGGCAGGAGGGTGCGCGGCTCGAGGTCGCTGAGCGCCAGGCCCTCGAGCCCGGTCACGGGCGGCGGCCGGGACACCCGGGGCCCGCAAGCAACCGCAAGCGGACCGCCGAGAAGGCAGAGCGCGCAAACAAGCCGCCGGCTCCTCATTGCACCGCAATCCTAATCGAGTAGGAGTTGGCGCTGCCGGCGTAGCCGTGCACCACGACGTAATAGGTGCCGGCAGTGCTGACCGTTCGCTCGAAGTGCTCGTTGGAGCTGGTGCCCTGGCCGTTCGAGACATCGCAGGGCGGACACGGCGTCAGGTCGGTTACGCCGTCGCGATCGTAGAAGTGGATGTCGAGATCCTGCTGCGAGGTCGCCTGCATGAACGTGAGGTCGACAACCACCCGGTCGCCCACCAGCAGCGGGACCGCAAAGAAATCGTCGTTGCCGCTGCACACCTGCAGGCCCGACTGCGCGTAGGGCGTCCCGGGCACGGGCGCGGTGCGGGTGGCGTGGTCGGCGTCATCGTTGGGCTCCAACGCATCATCGACGCAGCACATGCCCGGATTGCGCTCGACATGCATCGAGTAGCCATTCTGCGTGGGCGGGAAGAACGAGAACACGTGGAAGTAGTAGATCCCGGGATTGGTGATGCACTGGCGGATCAGCTCCGAGTTGCCGACGCCGTAGCTCTGCCGCACCACGCCCCCCGAGCCGTTGACCAGCGCCAGGTCGAGGTCGCCCCTGGTGGTGTCGAAGCCGATGCGACAGACCACCTCGGTCTGGGTCTGGATGTCCATCCGATACCAGTCCTCGTCGTTGTCGGTCTGGCCGGCCGGGCAGATCATCAGATTCGCGTAGTCGCCGGCCGGGATGTCGTGCGAGGTCGGGTTCGGAATGCTGAGCCGGTGATCGTTGTCCTCGAGCGCGTCGTCGACGCACATGGTGGGGGCGACCTGACAGGAGCCTGAATCGGGCGTGCACTGGCGCCGCGTCTGGCCGCCCACCGAGGTGATGGGCGCAGCCGAGCAGCTGGCCGCTTGCGGGCACGCCTGGCCGCTCGCGCAATCGGCCATGCAGAAGCTGTCCGAGGCCGCGCCCAGTCGCACGCACAGGTTGCCGGGCCCGCACTGCGCGTCGGCCGAGCAGGAGCCGCAGTAGGGCTGAACCATGCCGCCGCCTGCGGTGACGCGGAACGAGAACGGCCCGGCCTCGGTCGTGTGATCGCAGGTCCCGTTGGGATCGTCGTCATCTTTGGCCACGATGACGTAATACAGGGTCGCGGTCCCGCCGGATGACGCCACCGGATTGGGGATGGAGCCCGTGTAGCTGCCCGCGCGCGCGTCGCCCGAGCTGCGCGTCATTTCGATCATGGTCATCTGGCCCAGGTCGGGCGGATTCTGTGGCGGCGTTCCGGCATAGTACAGGAGCGGCGTGCCCTTGATGCCGATGTCGTCGCTCACGGTGGCCGTGATGTTGAGGTTGGCGAGCGTGGTCTGGTCGCCGGGCGGCGTGTGCGCGATCGTGGGCGCTGCGCCCGGGCAGTCGGGCTTGGGCTGGGTCAGCACCACCAGCATGTAGCGTTTGCTCGAGGGCGGCGCCATGCCGTCGTCGGCCACGAAGGTGACGTTGAATCGATCCTGCGCGCTCACCTGCGCGGGCGTGGGGCAGAACTCGAGCTTGCCGGTAAAGTCGCCGGTCGGCATGACGGCTGCGCCCTCGGGCGCCGGATCGGCCAGGCTCAGCGTCACGTGGGTGGCGGCCGGATCGTCGACCACCAGGCTGACGCGGAAGCAGGTCGCGACCGAAAGATCGAGCGTGGTGCCGGTGCCGGTGGGCTCGCGGAAGACCGGTCCCAGCGCGCCCGCCGCCGGCTCGACCGTGATGTGCGTCTTGGCATGGCCGGCCGCGCGGCCGTCGCTGGCCGAAAAATCGAAGCTCCAGGTTCCCACGTCGCGCGCGAGCGGGGTCCAGCGGAACACGGCGGAGCCATCCGAGTAGGCGGTCAGGCTGGGGTGCTGGGCGCGCGACTTGAGGTCTCTGATCTGGGGCGCGGCATAGTCGAAGCTGACCTGGTGACCCGATTGCGCGGCGGTGGCGTGAAGCATGACCGTGATTTCACTGCCGACGTAGCCCGAGATGTCACCGATCGATGCGAATGTCGGTGAGAAGTCGGGGCCGCAGCCGGCCAGCACCAGGGCGGCCAGAAGCGTGAGCGCGCGCGTAGAAGTGCATAGATTCCGCACAGATCTCGCCTGCAGAAGGTGCTCTCTCGGCACTACGCGGTCTCTAAGCAAGCCCCGGACCAAGCGTTGCCCTCGTGGTTTCCATAAGTTAGACCAGTGTCACCGCACTCCGACGGCCACTTGTCTAGCCAGGATCTACGACAAAACTTTCCGGATCTCGCCGAGCTCGTCGCTGGCCAAAAAGCGCAGGAGTTCCTCAATCTGGGGCTTGCCGCGGCAGGCCCGCACCAGGGCCTCCCCGCGCGGCGGCGGATCGGGCAGGCCCAGGGCGCGCCCCAGAACCTCGACCGCGGTCGCAAGATGGCCGCATGCGAGCAGACCCGCCCGCACGGCCGCCGCCTGCACAGCCTGCGTGAGCGCCCCGAAGTCGAGGTCGCCCGAGCATTCGAGCGCGAAGGCCATGACCGGATCGCGCTGGCGGCGCGGCAGCAGCTTGGCCACCCGCTGCGCAGACTCGTACAGCTGCGCCTGCGGCAGGTTGGGATGCACGTAATCGGGCACGAACTGCCACACGATGCCGCCCAGAAGCAGGCCCAGCTCCTCCGGCGAAAGCCGCGCCGGAAGACCCATGTGAGTGCCCAGAAGATACAGCGTGCGTGCGGCCAGAAAGCGCACGCTGCGCGGGCCGGCCCCGCGCAAAAGCTCCGACCCCACGATGATCATCGGCGGATCGCTGGGCTCGACCACGCATACGGTTTTCTGCGTCTCCGACAGGTAGACCTCGTAGTCGCGCTCGAACGGGAGCTCGCGCGCCATCTGCGCGAAGCCGGCGTGGAGCGGATGGCCCCGGCCGATCCGGTTCTTGCGGTCGACCCCGTAGCGGCGCGGGTCGATGCGCATGCCTTTTAGGAGCGGCTCTTCGAGCAGCGCAAACAGCTGGCGGAAGCCGGCTGGGATCGAGCCGGGGAAGAGCACGTCCTGCGCCTGGGGCTGCAAAAGGCCGGTCGCGAGCGGCGTAAAGGTCTCGCCCATCTGGGCCAGAAGGCGCGTCTTTTCGCCTTCGCTCCCGAACAGCTCGAGCACCTGCGCGGCCGCGTGTGCGCGCTCGCTCGACTCCAGCCACTCGAAGATGCGCACGAGCGCGCTCCATGCCGAAAGGTCGAAGGCATCTTTTCGGAGCGCCTGCCGCAGGGCGGCCAGCGCGCGGTCCATGTGGATGCGTTTGGAGGGCACGTCGCCCGCGAACAGGTTGGCCAGCGCTTCGACCGGCCGCAGGTCGCGCGGATCGACCTCGCAGGCGCGCCGCAGCGCCTCGGCCGCGTGCCGCCTTTCCGAAAAGCCGTCGCGGTAGATGTCGGCCAGGCGCATGAGCCACTGGATACGGGCGGCGGGTGCAGTCTCCAGCTCGGCCAGGCGCGCCGTGGTGCCGAGCGCGTTGTCCCAGTCTTTTTCGCGCAGGAACAGGTCGGACAGACGCAGGAGGATCTCGCGATCGGTGGGTGCAAAGCGGAGCGCGCGGCCGAACGCGGCCGCGGCCTTCTTGGCATCGCCCAGGTGATCGGCGTGGACGGCGCCCAGCTTGAAGAATACGTCGCGCAGACGCATGGGCTCGCGCTCGAGCTGGGCCAGCTTGATGAGCGTCTCGACCGCGTCCTTGTAGTGCCCGGCCGACCAGTCGAGCTCGGTGAGCGCGCGCAGGGCCGGCAGGTTGGTGGAGTGGAGCCGCACCGCTTCCGCCAGATGCTGGCGCGCGCCGTCGGGATCGGATAGATGCAGGCGCGCCAGGTTGGCCAGCGCGATGTGCAGCTCCACCACGCGCCAGGGCTCGCTCTCGCCGCCCAGGCGCGCCGACAGCAGTCCTTGAAGCTCCTGCCACTGCTCGCCGGTCTCGAGCAGGCGGCGCAAGCGCAAAAAGGCAGCCTCATTCGTGGGCTCGATCTCGAGCACGCGCTGATAGCCCGCGCGTGCGCGCTCGAGCTGGCCGAGATGAATCTCGGCAATGATGGCAGAAAGCAGCGCAGCCTCGACGATGTGTGCGGGCCGCCTGCTGGTCGCTGCCAGCGCCTCGGCGGCCGCACAGGCGTCCGGCCAGTGCTCGCTCCGGAGCGCGGTCTGCAAGCGGAAGTACTGGGCGCCCAGGTGCCCGGGCTCGAGCTCGGCCGCCGCGCGGTAGCGATCCAGCGCCTCGCCGTCGCGGCCCTGCGCGCACAAGCCATCTCCGACCCGGGCCAGGCACGAGGCGGCAGCCTGTGGATCGTCGGCGTATGCGTCGGCCAAAAGCAGATAGAGCAGGCACGTGCGGGTGACGTCGCCGTGCGCGCGTGCATCGTCGAGCAGGGTGAGCAGCGCGGGCGCGCAGCGCGGGTCCCGCTGCGTGGCCGCTTGCGCGTCATCGAGCATCCCGGTCGCACCCTCGGTTCGCCCGCGCAGACGGGCCCGGTGCAGGTGGACCGCGACCGCGGTGGCCCCGTCAGCAGGCAGCACGTGTACCAGCCGCCCGTAGAGCGCGATCAGCTCCTCGGTTTGCTCCTCCTCCAGGAAGTAGCGCTCGAGCGCGCGCAGGCTGGGATGGTGGCTCGGATCCAGCTCCAGGATGTTCTCGTACGCCAGCGCGGCCGAGGGCAGGTCGCCGCGCTCGCGGGCGTCGAGGGTGGCCAATCGATCGTAGGCGCGCGCCTTGGCCGCCGGCTCGGTGGCCGCTTTGAGCTCGTCGAGCGCCGATCCGGCCAGCGCGGAGAAGTCGCCGACCTGGCGCCACAGCGTGCGGCGCGCATGCTCGATCATCTCGGAGGGCTCGAGCGCGAGCGCAGCCGAGTACTGTGCGGCCGCGGCCGAAAAGTCGCCCTTGCGCTCGAGCGTGGCCGCCGCCACCGCGAGCAAGGCCGCGCGCGGCCCCGGCGCAGCCACGGTCTCCGCCTGCGCGAGCAGGAGCTGGGCCGCACGGTCGATGTCGCCCTCGAAGCGGGCGGTGCGCAGGAGGCCCTCGCGCGCCGGTCCGAAACCGGGCGCGAGCGCGTCGGCCTCGGCATAGAAGGTCAGCGCGCGTGCGAAGTCGCGGATCTCGTACTCGAGCGCGGCGCCGGCGCGGGAAAGGAGAGCGGCTGCCTCCGGGCGCGGGCTGAGCGCGCTGGCGCGGTTGCGCGCAATCTCGGCCCAATCGCCAAAGCGGCTGTCGTGCCCCAGGAGGCTCGTGAGCGCCCCGTATGGGCCCGGATGCGCCGGCGAAAGCTCGTGCGCGGCCGCGAAGGCCTCGCGCGCGGCCGCCGGGTCGAGCTCCGTGAGCAGCCAGCCCCGGCGATGCTCGAGCGTGGCCGCGAAAGCGGCCTCCTCGGCCCGCTCGGCCTCGGTGTGAAGCAAGACCGCGTCGCTCTCGCCAAGCGCCCACAAGAGCGCGCGCGGCGCGTCCTCGCCCTGGGCGGCCGCGCGCAGCCAGCGCGCCGCCGCCTCGCCATCGCCCGCTCGGGCGGCGGCCTCGGCGGCCAGCTCCCACAGCACGGTCGCGCCTGCACCCTTGCCGCTCGCGGCCGCGGCGCGCGCGAGCGCCTCGCCGATGGCTGCCGCCCGGCCGGCTGCGGCCTCGAGCGCCGACAACTCGGCCAGTGCGGGGGCGAAATCGGGCTCGATCTCGAGCGCTCGCTCGAGGGCGGCGCGGGCCTCCGCCGGTCGACCCTGCGCCTCGTGCAGGCGCGCTGCCCGCGTGTGCAGAAGGGGCGCGCGCGCCGGATCGGCGTCCGCACCCGCAGACAAAGCCGCGATCCGCCGGTCGGGATCTGCGTGCTCGGCGCTGGTGCGCTCGATGCCGCGCCGAATGGGAACCGAGGGCGCGATCTGGGCAGCCTGCTCGAACAGAGCGGCCGCTCCGTCAGCGTCGCCGGACGCCTCGCGCAGCTCGCCCGCGCGCAGGAGCGCGAACGCGCGTCGCCCCAGATCGGGTTCCGCCTCCGCGAGCGCACCCAGAGCACGCTCGGCCGCCTCGGGCTGCCCGGCCAGAAGCGCGAGCTCGGCTGCGGTTTCGTATGCGAGCGCGCCCGAGAGATCCGAAAGCAGCGCCAATCCGCGGCCCGGATCACCGGTCGCTGCCTGCAACACCCCGGCGCGCCGGCGCAGCGCAGGCGCACATGCGCCCGTGAACTCGGCCTCGAGCGCGAACGCGGCCGCGGCTGCGGCCGCATCGTGCTCGCGCAGAGCCACCCGGGCGCGCCCGAGCGCGGCCGGGCCCAGTGCGGCCGCGGCGGTGCGGGCGGCGTCATAGGCCGCCCGCGCCAGCTCGTCCTTGCCCAGCCGCTCGGCCAGCCGACCCTGCTCGGCGCGCACGGACGCGAGCAGCTCGGCGTCGGAGCTCACCAGAGCCGACAGGCACGAGAGTGCATCCTCATGCCGCTGCTCGGACAGCGCCAGCTCGAGCCGGCCCAGCGTGACCAGGGCTGCCGGCCCGGCCCGGTCGAGGCTTGCGCGTGCGCCGGCAGCGTCGCCGCGCGCGCGCTGAAGGGCCGCCCGCAGGAGCGCCAGCGCGGTTCGCTCCGACGCAGTCGCGCTGGGCGCGACCACGTCGAGCCAGGTCAGCGCCTCCTCGGTATCGGAGCGCTCGAGCGCACGGCGCAAGAGCGCGCGCGGCGCCGCGGCCGCACCGGCGGCGGCGGCGGCGCGCAGAAGCGTGTCGGCCTGCTCGCTCCGGCCCAGCCGGTCGAGCAGGTCGGCTTCGGCGGTGGCGAGCGGGGCTGCGCGCTCGCCACGCGTGGCGCGCTCGGCGGCCAGCAGGCGCGCCAGCTCGTCCCAGGCCGCGGCGCTCACCTCAGCCCGCGCCTCGGCGGGCAGCGCCAGCGCACCCAGCTCGAGCGGAGGCGGCACGAACACGGGCGGCGCGACCGCGGGCTCGGTACCCAGATCGATGCGGTCGCTGGGCGGTGGTGCCAGCGGCAGCGGCGCCGGTTTGGGCGCGGCCAGACGCGCGGGCGGCTCGCGCACCTCCGTGATCTCCTCCTCGATCCCCTCGCTACCCGGCAGCGGCACCGCCGACTCGGGCGCGGACTGGCTGGCGGCGCGGATCGGGAATCGATCGCCCTCGACCTCCACCTCGAGCTCGAATGCGTCGTCGTCCGGTTTGCGCGGTGGGGCCGCCTCCGGCATGCGCGCGGACGGCGGCGGACGATGCACGATCGGGGCGGGCCGCGTCGGCGCGGTCGCCCCGGCGCCGGGTGAAGGCAGCGGGCGCGCGACCCGGGGCAGCCCGGCCGTCCGCGGCGGTCCGGTCCCGGGCGCCGGGCGGGGCGCCCCCAGGCCCAGGCTCGTGCGCGTAGACGGGGTCACGCGCGAGGGCGCCGGCACCGGCTCGCTGCGTTCGATCGCGACCTCTGCATACGCCTCTTCCTCGTCGTCCAGGGGTGTGCTCGCGCCCGGCCGCGGCTGCACGATGGTCGACGGCTCGTCGAGCGCGGGCGCACGCCCGCCGGCGGCCGGCCGCGGGCGCTCGACCGCAGTTGCGGGCGGCGCCCGGCGCGCGTCGAACAGCAGCTCCTCGTCGGGCTCGGCGACCTTGGTGCGGCCCCCTTGGTCGCCGTCCGCGAAGTCGCCCTGCTCGCGCGCCAGCCGCTCGATCTCCTCGAATGGCAGCGATCGGGTGGCCGCCGCCTGCTCGAACTCGTCGGCCGCCGTCTCGTCGAGCGCCAGCAGCTGGTCCAGGATCTTATCCCTGGGCGTGCGCGTGGTCGCCTCGGTGGGGGCGACCGGCGGGACCCGCGGCTGCGTGGGCTCGAGGCCCAGGCCGGGACCGAGCGCTTCCCCCTCGCCGGTCAGCTCGATCTCCGCGTCGCCCGACATCAGGGTCATGAGCGGGTCCTCGGGCTCCTTCTCACGGGGCGGCTTCGGTTGCGGCTGCGCCGGCCGCGGTGCCGAGGCGGGCAGCGCAAGCCGCTGACCCCACTCGTCGACCGCGTTCAGCCAGTCGTCGCCGAACTCGAGATCGGCGCTCTCGTAGGCCGGTTTTTGCGGCGGCTTTTGCGCGGCCGAGCCCGCAGACGGGGTGCCGCGGGCGGGCGCGGACGACCTCACCGCGGGCGCGCCGACAGCCGGGGTTGCGCGCGTGGGCGCGGGCCGCCGGACCGAGGGCGACGACGGGGCTGGGGGAGGCGCGGCCGGAGCCCCGCGCGGGGCCGAAGGTGGCGGTGGCGTCGGGCGCGCCCCTACAGGCGGGGGCGGAGTCGGCGGGGGCGGAGTCGGCACGGTCGGGGTCGGGCGTGGCGGCGAGGGCGGCCTCGGCAGCGGTGGCGGCGCCGGCCGCAGGGTGGTCGACGGCGGACGCGAAGGCGGCCTTGGCGGCGGGCCCTTTTTGCGCGAATCGTCGGCCATCACATCCACCCGAGCTCGCGCCGCAGCGCGAGCAGGTCGTCGCTCACCGCCAGGCGCAGCACCTCGATCGCTTCGCCATAGCCTTCCAGGTCCGCGACCAGGTCGCTGGCGGTCTTGAACCGGCGCGCACCCGCCGGCACCAGATCGGGCCGCGCCTCCTCGAGCGCGGCTTGCAGCTCACCGGCGAAAAGCAGCCCCGTGCGCGCGGCCGAGCCCGCCAGCGCGCGCAGAAAGGCGCCTGGATCGCCGGCCTCGGACAGCCGAGGCGCCAGCGCAAGCAGCTGCTTGCGCTCCTTGCGTCCGAGCGTCCGGTCCAGCCGCTTGAGGCGCTCGTCGAGCGCGGGGCCGGCCAGCGCGCGCGGAGGCTTCGCGCCCGCGAGCTGCGCGGTGGCGGCCAGAAGCAGCCGCGCATCCTCCTCGCTCATCGAAAACAGCGGCGCCGAACGGTGCGCCAGGTAAGCCAGCGCCTTGCCGAGTCGATAGCGCGCGCGCGGAGCCGGCGTGCCCTGCAGGGCCGCACCCATGACCAGCACGCCCGGGTCGACCCCGGCGGGCGCGCACAGCTCGGCGTTGCCCTGGGTCACGTAGATCTCGGGCAGCGGCACGCCCAGGGCCTGCGCGAGCCGGAAGACCAACGCCCAGGTGGAGCCGGGCCGATCGGTCATCCGATCGCCGCGACCGACGCCGAAGCCATGCGGCTCGGGCCCCCAGCCCTTCTGCACCGCCTCTGCCACCAGCGCCCACGCCTGGCGCCAGGGCCCCTCCAAGCCGGGCGCCCACAGCCTCTCGCGGGCCTCGGGCGACAGGCTGCGCGAGGGCTCGGCGGGTCGTCCCGAGCGGCGCTGCACGAAGAACTCCTCGTCGGCCGGCGCAGCCACATTGAAGAAGACCGCCAACTCGGCCGCCTGGTAGCGCGACTCGGCCGCGCCCGCCCACTCGGCCACCTTGCACAGCGCCTGCATCATCTGGGGCTGCAGCGGGTTTTCCGAGAGGGCCGCGCGCACGGCCGACAGGGTCTTCTGGAGCAGCACCCGCCGCGCCGCTTCGTCATGGGTGCGCGCGAGCAGGAGCTGCAGGTCAGCCACCGCCTCCAGGCACAACGGATCCAGATCGAGCGCGCTTTCGAACGCGCGCCGCGCGGCCAAAAGGTCGCGCACGCCGTCCCGGTAGATCTGGCCGGCCCTGACCTCGCAGCGTGCCCGCGTGTCCGGGTCGCCCTTGGCCTGGCCCAGCTTGCGATAGGCATCGATCGCATGCGGGTAGTCGCGGGCGCGCAGGTACAGCGCCGACAGCTTTTCGTGCGCGCCCGGATCGGTTGGCGCCAGCTCGGCCGCCAGTCTCAGATGCGCGATCGCGCGCCGCGGATCGCGCAGCCGGGTCTCGGACAGCTCCGCCACCCTGAGATGGATGGAATGCCGGAGCGCCGGCACCGAGTCGGCTCCGGCCAGGAATCGCTCGAGGAAGTGCACGGCCTGGGCAGCGTGGCCGTCGTCCGCGTACAGCTCGCCCAGCCGGCGCAGGCTTTCCAGATGATCGGGATCGAGCTCGAGCAGCGCGTGCAGGTCGCGCGCCGCGCCCTGCCGGTCGCCGAGCGCGCCCAGGCGCAGGTCGGCGCGCTCGGCATAGAGCGGCACGCGCGCGCCCGGCTCGTCGGTGTGCGTGAGCTTGTGGCCCAGAAGCTCCTCGAGCTCGCGGGCGTGGCCGGCTTCGGCCAGGATGTCGTGCAGGCGCGTGTAGGTATCGTCCTCGCCCGGCATGCGCTCAAGCACCTGCCGGTACAGCGGCGCGGCCTCGGTGGGCCGGCCCAGCTCGCGATCGAGCACGACCGCTGCCTCCGCGAACGCGGTGGCCGCGTGCAGGGTGCTCTCGAGCGCGGCGCCCAGATGCGCGCACGCACGCCAGAGGCCTTCGCGGTCGGAAGCTGCTCGACACAGGCGTCTGAGCGCGGCCAATGCCGGCACATGCTTGGGATCGAAGAGCAGTACTTCCTCGAGCGCCCGGGCCGCCTCGGCCAGCCGGCCGGCCTGCTCGAGCGTGTGGGCGCGCTCGAGCGCCAGCTGGGCGCGCACCTCGCCCTCGGTCAGCGCGGCTGCGCGCTCGAGCACGCGCGCCCTCTCGTGGGGATCGCCGTCGGGCAGCTGCGCAAGCAGCCACACCGCTTCGGGGGCGTCGCGGGCCCGCAGCATAGCGGCGCGCAGGCCCGGGCGGGCATCGCCACCGGCCGCGATTTCGGACAGGCCCGCGCTCACGTGGAGCGCGGCCGCCAGCGTGTCGTCGCGCACCACTTCGGCCAGCGCGCCCGCGGGCTCAGCGGGGATGCCGCTTCGGGCCGCGGCCAGATAGCGGGCCGTGCGCGCGTGCACGTCCTCGCCTGCTTCGGTCTGGCCGCGCAGCCAGGCCACCTCGCCCTGATAGAGCCGGTGCGTGGGCTCGTCGGGCGCGGCCGCCAGCACCGAGTAGGTGGTGGCCAGACCCTCCCAATCGCGCCGGCGCGCCTGCACGCGCGCCACCCCCAGGTGCGCGTCGTACAGCGTCGCGTCCTCGCTGACCGCGTTCGTGTAGAGCTTTTCGGCCAGCGCGTCGTCGCCCAGGCGATCCTCGAACACCTCGCCCGCGCGCAACAGGCCCTCGGCACGCCCGCGTCCCGGCGCCAGCACCTGCGCCTCGTCGGTCAAGGCGCCCGCGAGCCCGCTCGCATCGCCCGACTGCGCGAGCACGCGTGCGAGCGCACGCAGCGCGGCTCCATCGTCGGGTGCCTGGTCCAGGATCTGCCGATACACCTGCGCCGCTTCGGCGGGCTGGCCCAGCTCCCGCTCGTAGACCTCGGCGATCTTGTAGAGCGCGGCCAGACCGTGCTCGGCACCCGCTTGCGCGGCTCCGGTGTCGGCCTGCGCTTCGTCCGAAAGCAGCGCGATCAGATCCTCCCAGCGCTGCTCACGCCGCAGGACGGCTTCCAGCGCCGCCGCCGCCACCGGATGGCCTGGCTGCGCCGCCAGCACCTCACGGTACAGGCTCGCCGCCCGCTCGGCATCGCCGACCCGCTCGGCCAGCACGTCCGCGCACTCGATCTGCAGGGCCAGCCGCTCGTCGCCCTCGGCCAGCCGCCCCAGAATCTCGAGCTCGCGCGCCAGCTCCGCGAAGTCGGCGCGCTCGGCGGCGACCTGCGCCAACCGGCGGTGCGTGCGCAGGTCGTCGGGATGGCGCTCGGCCAGACGCTGCAGGGCCTGGAGCGCCCGCTCGGGATCGAGAAGCGGTCCCCGATGAAGCCGCGCCAGCGTCTCGTCGAGGTAGTCGGCCCGCTCGGGCGCGTGGCCAGCGCGAGCCTGTTCCTGCTCGAGCAGCGTGGCCAGCTCCGCGAGCTGCCCGCTGCGCGCAAACAGGCTCTCCAGGGCATCGACCGCTGGCCGATAGCCTTTCACTTTGTCGAGCGCCTGTCGGTACAGCCGCGCCGCCTGCGCGCTCTCGCCCAGGCGGCGCTCGCTGATCTCGCCCGCCATCACGTAGGCTCCCGCCGCCCACTGGAGGTCGGGCGCAAGCCCGAACCCACCCGCGCCCGCCTGCTCGGCCTCGCCGATGAGAAGGGAGACGCGCGAAGACCACTGGCCATGCACGAGCTGCCGCCGCTCGAGGGCTCCGTGGAGCGGGAAATAGTCGGAATGGTCGGCCTCGAGCTCGGCCAGCGCGTGCTCGGCCTCGGCATCGCGGCCCGCCTGCGCAAGCGCGAGCGCGCGCGCAAACATGAGGACTGGCCGTTCGGACGGCTCCGCATCGGCAAGCCGCCGCTCCAGAAGAGCCGCCGCTTCGGCCGGCCGGCCCGCCGCCTCGGCGGCCTCGGTCGCCTCGCGCAAGAGGAGTCGGTCGTGCGGCAGAAGCTCGAGCGCGCGCGCGTAGTAGTCGGCGGCGCGTCCCGGATCGGACAGCTCGCCGCGTGCAAGCAGGGCCTGCTGGCGGCGCAGCGCCCCGGCAACCTGGGGCCGCTCGGGCGGCGCCAGGGCAACCTTGCGCTCGAGAGCGGCCACAAGGTCCTCGGTACGCCCGCTCTTTTCGGCCACCCGCTCGATCGAATCGAGCACCCGCGCCCGCTCGGTGCCCACATCGTAGGCCTCGGACAGCACGGACAGTGCAGTTTCGGGCGACTCCTCGAGCGCCGCCAGCTCCAGCAGCAGAGCCACCTTGCGGGCCGGCTCCGTGGTCGCGCTCGCGAGCGACCGCAGCACGCGCCGCCGCCCGGGCAGGTTCTTGACCTTGACGTATGCGCGCTCCAAGGACATCAGGGCCAGAAGATGGCCCGGCTCGGCGGCCACCGCGGCCTCGTAGGCCTCGAGCGCGCCCGCCGTGTCGCCCAGTCGATCCTCGAGAATGCAGCCGCGCTCGACCTGCAGGGCGGCCACCTCGTCGGGCGCCCGGGAGCCATACTTGATCTCGGCCGCAATCAACTTGAGCAGGTTGGGCCACAGGCCGCGCCGGTAAAACACGCGCCGGATGGCCCATAGGTTGGGCCGATACGTGGGATCGCTCTGCAGCGCCTTGGCATAGGCCTTCGCGGCCATGGGCTCGTCGTGTAGGACATACTCGCGCAGCTCGCCCGACTCGTGGTGAAGCAGCGCCTGCCGCGCGGGCTGGGTCTCTCCGTCCACCTCCCGCAGGTAAAGCTCGAGCGCCAGCACGGGATCGGGCCGTTGCGCGTGCCGGCGCGCGGCTGCGAGCGCGCTCTCGGCGCCGTCGAGAGGTGGGGGCGGGGCCGCAAACGGCGGCGGCGTGACCGTGGTGGGCGCGGGCGCGGGCGCAAACTCGGCGTCCTCGATCAGATCCTCGGGCTCGACCTCCTGCGGCTCGGGCTCGACCTCCTGCGGCTCGGGCTCCCGGGCGGCCTCGGCCGGCTCGGGCGGGGCCGCGGCCGCAGGGGCCTCGGGCGCCGCCTCGGCGGGCGTCTCGGCCTGGGCGGGCGGAGCCGGCTCGGCCTCATCCCCGGTGGGGGCTTCATCCACCAGGATGGGGACATCCTCGTCGCCCGAAGGAGGTGGATTCTTGGTGTCGGCCATAGACGCTTCCGGAGCCCCGGCGCAGCCGTAATTGTCGCTTTTTCCGAGGGAACTTGTCAACTTGGCAGCCAGCTTGCTACCGTTGAGCAGGTCCTTTGAGCGCGGTCAGGCACGAGATGCTGCGACTTGTCAGCGCGTGGGCGCTTTTGTGCGTGGGCGCAGCTGGCGCGCAGGCGCAATCGCGCGCGCAGGCGGCGCCGCAGCCGCAAGCTGCGTCCATGAAGCCGGCCGCGCGCGCGCACCTGGAGCGCGGCCTCAGGCTTTACGACCTGGGCCGCTTTGAGGCGGCCAGCCGCGAGTTCCAGGCCGGCTACCAGATCGATCCGCAGCCCGACTTTCTGTACGCGGCCGGTCAGGCCTATCGCAAGCTGGGCGACTGCCGCAAAGCGGCGGAGTATTACCGCCGCTTCCTGCAGACTGGTCCGGCGCCCCCGCAGGCAGCCGCGGTGGGCGCCCTGCTCGAGCGCTGCGAGACCGACGTGGCGGCGGAGGTCCCGCCCCTCACCCCCGCACCTACACCCGCATCTGCGCCCGCCCCTGCCCGCGTGCGCAGCCCACCAGGGGAGACGGCTTCGGGACCGGTGGCGTCCACGCACGTGACGGCGCCGCCGTCGGCCGAACCTGCGCCCCTACATGTGTTCGCGCTCCTGTTCGGCGATGTGGTCTCGACCCAGGGCGGCGCCGAGGTGGGCCTCGGCTTCTCGATCGCGCCGACCGTAGACCTGGGTGCGGCCGCCAGCCTGGGCGACAGCGTGGGCGTGCGCTTCTTGATGTCGGTGCATTCCGACCGCACCAGCACCTGGGGCTGGCTGGTCGAGCTGCGCGGGCTGGTCCAACCCCTGGATGCCGGCACGGCCGTGGGCCTGGGCGCCTTGCTCGGCACCACGCTGGAGGCCGGCCCGGGCCGTCTTCTGGTCGGCGTTGCGGGCGACTTCTACTCCGGGCCCGACCGGTATTATCCGTACGCGGTGCTGGGGATGGCCGGCTACGAGCTGGACCTTCTGGGCGGGCGGTGGCCGTAAGGCCACCCTTGTCATCGCGCGGCGGCTGCGTTAAGACGCCTCCGTCATGACCGAGCTTCGGATCGGCGAGCATCGCCTCACGCTGGAAGCCATTTCCGAGGTGGCGCGGGGCGGGCGCAAGGTCATGCTGACCGATTCCGCACGCGCGGCCATGGAGCGCTCGCGTGCGCTGGTCGAGCGCCTGACCGCGGGCGGCGCGGGCGCGCCCAAGGTGTACGGCGTCAACACCGGCTTTGGCGCGCTCGCGGAAGTGCGCGTGGACGCCCAGCAGATCCGGGAGCTGCAGAAGAACCTGGTGCGCAGCCACGCCGCCGGCGTGGGCGCGCCGCTCGAGCGTGAGGTCGTGCGCACCATGCTGCTCCTGCGCGCGCAGGTGCTGGCGACCGGCCTTTCGGGCGTGCGGCCGGTCGTGTGCGATCTGCTGTGCGAGCTGCTCAACCGAGGCGTGCATCCGGTGATCCCGCGCAAGGGCTCGCTGGGCGCCTCCGGCGACCTGGCCCCGCTCGCTCACCTGGCGCTCGTGGTCATGGGCGAGGGCGAGGCCGAGCACGCGGGCCGGGTGCGGCCGGCGGCCGAGGCTCTGCAGGCGGCCGGGCTGGCGCCGCTTCTGTTCGAGGCCAAGGAAGGGCTCGCGCTGGTCAACGGCACCCAGCTCATGACCGGCGAGGGTGCGCTCGCGATTCTTGACGGCGAGGCCATGTGCCGGGCCGCCGATCTGGCGGGCGCGATGTCGCTGGAGGCGCTCAAGGGCACCCCGCGCGCCTTCGATCCGCGCATCGTGGGCGCGCGGCCGCATCCGGGTCAGCAGAAGAGCGCTCGCAACCTGGTCACGCTGACCCGCGACTCCGCGATCGTGGCCTCGCACAAAGACTGCGGCAAGGTGCAGGACCCATACTCGCTGCGCTGCATGCCGCAGGTGCACGGCGCCAGCCGCGACGCGCTCGGTTTCGCACGCCAGGTGATCGAGCGCGAGGCCGAGAGCGCCACCGACAACCCGCTCGTGTTTGCCGAGGACCAGGAGGTGATGTCGGGCGGCAACTTCCACGGCCAGCCGGTTGCGCTCGCGCTCGATTTTGCTGCGCTGGCGGTGGCCGAGCTGGGCTCGGTGAGCGAGCGGCGCATCGAGCAGCTGGTCAATCCGCACCTGTCGGGGCTGCCGCCGTTTCTCACCCGCGAGAGCGGGCTCCACTCTGGCTTCATGCTGGCGCAGGTAACGGCGGCCGCGCTGGTCAGCGAGAACAAGATCCTGGCCCATCCGGCCTCGGTCGATTCGATCCCGTCGTCGGCCGGGCGCGAGGATCACGTGTCGATGGGCGTGCACGCGGCGCACAAGCTGCGCGAGGTGGTCGAGAACGTGTGGAACGTGCTTGCGATCGAGATCCTGTGCGCGGCCCAGGGCATCGATCTGCATCGGCCGCTGCGCGGGGGACCGGGCGTCGAGGCCGCGCACGCGCTGGTGCGCGTCCGCGTGCCCCCGCTCGAGCACGACCGGCCGCTGCATCGCGACATCGAGGCGGCGCACGAGCTGCTCGCGAGCGGAGCGCTGGTCGAGGCGGCCGAAAAGGGTCTCGGCCGCCCGCTCGAGTAGCCGGCCGCCCGCTCGAGTAGCCCGGAGCGGCATGCTATGATGCGGTCGTGCCGGGTTTGTCTCCGGGTGCGCTGGTCGACGGCAAGTACCGGATCATTCGCACCCTGGGCGAGGGCGGGATGGGGGTGGTGTACGTGGCCGAGCACGTGTTCTTGCGCAAGCACGTTGCGCTCAAGCTGTTGCGCGCCGAGCTGGCCGAGAACGAGGAGGTGCTGGCGCGGTTCGAGCAGGAGGCGCGCGCGACCAGCTTGCTCGACCACGAGAACATCGTGCGCGTGACCGACTTCGGCCGCACGCCGGCCGGCGAGCTCTATCTGGTCATGCAGCTGCTCGAGGGCGAGCCCCTGTCGAGCCAGCTCGAGCGCACGCCCAGGCTGCCGGTCGATCGGGCGCTCACGATCGCGCGCCAGATCCTCGGTGGGCTCGAGGCTGCGCACGCCCAGGGCATCGTGCATCGCGATCTCAAGCCCGAGAACGTGTTCCTGTGTGCGCGCGCCGACGGCATCGAGCTTACCAAGCTGCTCGATTTCGGGATCGCCAAGCTGCGCAAGGATGCGCCACTGAAGCTGACCACGACCGGAGCCGTGCTGGGCACGCCGCAGTACATGGCGCCCGAGCAGGCGCGCGGCCTTTCGGACATCGATCAGCGCGTGGACGTGCACGCGGCGGGCGTGATGCTGTACGAGATGCTGGCCGGGCAGGCACCTTATCGCGGCGACAACTACAACGTAGTCCTGTTCGAGATCATGAGCGGCCAGCCCAAGCCCTTGCGCGAGCTGGCGCCCGACCTCGATCCCGCGCTCGCCGAGATCGTGATGCGTGCCTTCGCGCCCGACCGCAACCGGCGCATACAGAGCGCGCGCGAGTTCAGGCTGGCGCTCGAGGAGTGGGCGCTCGCGCCGGCGCTCGACCATGGCCCGACCCAGGTCGATGTGCCGGCTCGACCGCTGGTGGTTTCGCTCGGTGGCACGCCCGATCCCACGCCCGGCGCAGCGCTTGTGGTCGAGCCTCAGTGGGAGCCGCCGCTCGCAGTCGAGCCCGAGCCGGCGCCGCCCGCACCCGAGCTGCCGGCGCACGATCAGTTCGCGCCGCCGGACGCGGGCGTGAGCGAGTTGCCGCTCGAGGTCGCACGGCCGCTCCGGACGCGCAGCGTGCCGCCCGCCAGCGCGGCCGTCGAGCTGCGACCCTACGTCGACCTGGATCAGGCGCGCCGCGCCTACCAGGGGCCGCGGCGGATCATGCGCAACCTGCTCCTGGGGCTCGCTGCGCTGCTGGCGGCGCTTCTGGGATGGCAGCTCTGGAATGCGCGCGAGCCGCCCGAGCGCACGGTGGCGGCCCAGGCGCGCGCCAACGTCACCCTCGACGGCCTGCCCGCGCAGGCGTTCGTGTTCCTGGATGGGGTGCGCACCCACCTGAACCCGATCGAGCTGCCGATCTCGAGCGCGACCCATCAGATCCGGCTCGAATGTCTGGGCTTTCAGACGCGCACGCTCTGGTTCGTGGCCTCGGGCGACCAGGTGCTCGATGCACGCATGGAACGCGGCGGAGACGACGACGCGCCGGCCCGCCCACGCCGACGGCCCTGACCGGACTGTCCGCTCCGCGCGCAGGTTGCGCGAGCACAGCCCGGGCGTATGATGCCCGCCATGCCGGCAGCACCCCGAACCATCCGCGCGCCGCGTGGCCTCGAGCGCAGCTGCAAAGGCTGGCCGCAAGAGGCCGCGCTGCGCATGCTCATGAACAACCTGGATCCGGAGGTCGCCGAGCGCCCGGCCGACCTGGTGGTCTACGGAGGCACCGGCAAGGCCGCGCGCTCGTGGGAAGCGTTCGAGGTGATCGTGCGCGAGCTGCGCGCGCTGGGCGACGAAGAGACCCTGCTCGTGCAATCGGGCAAGGCGGTGGGCCGCTTCAAAACCCACGCCGACGCGCCCCGGGTTCTCATCGCCAACTCCAACCTGGTGCCGGCCTGGGGCACCTGGGAGCACTTCTGGGAGCTCGAGCGCAAGGGCCTCATCATGTACGGCCAGATGACCGCCGGCTCCTGGATCTACATCGGGACGCAAGGGATTCTGCAGGGCACCTACGAGACCTTCGCCTCGGCGGCCCACATCCATTACGGCGCCGGCGCCTCTTTGCGCGGCAAGATCGTGCTGTCGGCGGGCCTGGGCGGAATGGGGGGCGCGCAGCCGCTGGCGGTCACCATGAACGAGGGCGTGTTCCTGGGCGTCGAGATCGACAAGTCGCGCATCCAGCGCCGGCTCGAAACCGGCTATCTCGACGAGCAGGCGCGCGATCTCGACGACGCGCTGACACGCGTCAAGCGCTACGCGGCCGAAGAGAAGGCATGCTCGGTGGGCCTTCTGGGCAACGCCGCCGACGTGTACCAGGAGCTGGTCCGGCGCAACTTCCGGCCCCACCTGGTCACCGATCAGACCAGCGCGCACGACCCCTTGCGGGGTTACATCCCGCGCGACCTGACGCTCGACGGTGCAGCCGAGCTGCGCGCGCGCGATCCGGAGGCCTACGTGCGCCGCGCGCGCGAGTCAATGGCGCAGCAGGTGCGGGCCATGCTCGAGCTACAGCGCCGCGGCGCGCACGTGTTCGACTACGGCAACAACATCCGGGCGCAGGCCAAGCTGGGCGGCCTGGCCGAGGCGTTCGGCTTCCCGGGCTTCGTACCGGCCTATATCCGGCCCCTGTTCTGCCTGGGCAAGGGGCCTTTCCGCTGGGCCGCGCTGTCGGGCGATCCCGAGGACATCGCGAAAACCGACCGCGCGGTCGTGGACTCCATCTCCGACGACCCGGCGCTCGCGCGCTGGATCCGGCTGGCCGAGGAGCGCGTGCAGTTCCAGGGTCTGCCCGCCCGCATCTGCTGGCTCGGCTACGGCGCGCGCGCGAAAGTGGGTCTGCGTTTCAACGAGATGGTGCGACGGGGCGAGCTTTCCGCGCCCATCGTGATCGGGCGCGATCACCTGGACGCGGGCTCGGTGGCCTCGCCCAACCGCGAAACCGAGGCCATGCGCGACGGCTCCGATGCCATCGCCGACTGGCCGCTTTTGAACGCGCTCATCAACTGCGCGGCCGGTGCCACCTGGGTCAGCATCCACCACGGCGGCGGCGTCGGCATCGGCTACTCGCTGCACGCGGGCATGGTCGTGGTCGCCGACGGCAGCGAACGCGCAACCCGGTGCCTGGAGCGGGTGCTCACGAGCGACCCGGGCATGGGCGTCCTGCGCCACGCCGACGCCGGGTACCCGGAAGCGCAGGCGTTTGCGCGCCAGGCCGGGCTCCCGATTCCGCATCTCGAATAATGCCGACCGTCGAGGGCATCGGGATCGCGCTGGGCGGATTCGCGCTCGACCTCTATGTGAGCGGCGATCCGGTATCGCGGCGGGTGCCGCTCAAGCGGCTGCGCACGCCCGAGGCGCTGCTCGATCTCGAGGATCCCTTGAAAATCGCCGACGCACGGCCGGCCGGGGACGGCGTGCGCGTGGTGTTTTCGGACGGCGAGGTGGTCGACTTTCCGATCGAGAGCCTGCTCGGCCCGCCGCCGGGCGAGGACGACCTGGACGCGGTGGTGTTCAACGCGGCGGCCGTTCTGACCATGCGGGAACCGGCCGAGATGCCGCTCGGTCGCATCGCCCACGGGGCCGTGGCCATCCGGGGCGGGCGCGTGGCGTGGGTGGGGCTCGAGAGCGACCTCGCCCTGGCCGGATCGATCGGCCCGCGCACCGTGCGCATCGACGCCGAGCGCGGGCTGGTCACGCCCGGCTTCATCGACGCGCATACGCACCCGGTCTTCGGCGGCACCCGCGCGTCTGAGTTTGCGCTGCGCGCGGCCGGCAAGAGCTACGCCGACATCCAGGCGGCGGGAGGCGGCATCTACGCGACCGTGCGCGCGACCCGCGACGCGGAGCCGGCCGATCTGCTGCAGGGGGCGCGCGTGCGCCTGTCGCGCATGCTGGCCTGGGGCGTGACCAGCTGCGAGGCCAAATCAGGCTACGCGCTCGCGCCCGCGGGCGAGCTTGCGCTGCTGGGCGTGCTCGGCGAGGCCGCGGCCGGTCATGCAGTCGACCTGTCCCCGACCCTGCTCGCGCATGTTCTGCCCGAGGACTACGCCGATCGGCGGGCCGAGTATGTGCAGGCCTTCGCGGGCGCGCTGGTGCACGATGTCGTGCGCGCCCGGCTGGCCGACAGCTGCGACGTGTACTGTGACCAGGGTGCGTTCACGCTCGACGAAGCGCGCACCATCCTGACCGCCGCCAAGACGGCCGGTCTGGCCCCGCGCCTGCATGCCGAGCAGTTCACGCGCACCGGGGCCGCCGAGCTGGCCGCCCAGCTGGGCGCGCGCTCGGCCGATCACCTCGAGCAGATCTCGGATGCGGGCGTGGTCATGCTGGCGCAGGCGGGCGTGGTGGCGACGCTTCTGCCGGGCGCGGCCCTGGCCTTGCGTCTGCCCTGGCCGCCCGCGCGCCGGCTCGCCGACGCGGGCGTGCGTATTGCGCTGGGCACCGACTGCAACCCGGGCTCGTCGATGACCGAGGCGCTGCCGCTCATGATGTCGATTGGCTGCATGCAGATGGGCTTGACGGTCGAGGAGGCCTGGATGGGCGTGACCGCACATGCTGCGCGGGCCATCGGACGGGGCGACCTGGGCCGCCTGGTCCCGGGTGCGCGCGCCGACCTGGCCGTGTTCGCATGTGACGATCCGGCCTATGTGCCGTATCACTACGGACACAATCACGTGCATCTGGTGGTCAAGGACGGCTCCGTGGCATACCGCGCCTAAGTCCAGCCCCCGCTGGACAGCTCGCCCTGACGGGCGCAAGGAAGCCAGTCCAGCCCCCGCTGGACAGCTCGCCCTGACGGGCGCAAGGAAGCCAGTCCAGCCCCCGCTGGACAGCTCGCCCTGACGGGCGCAAGGAAGCCAGCCGTGTCATGATAGGGCTTGTGCGGGCCGGTCTGGCGGTGCTCGTGCTGGCGTGCGCGGACATGCGCGCGGTCACTCCGCCGCCGCCCACGCCGCCGCTGCGAGCCGTGCTCGGGGATCCGCTCGGGGTGTTTCAGCTCACCTATTACTGGGTCGCAACCGAGGAGGATTTTACGGGCCTCCCCGACACCGACCTCTTCGATCGGTCGTGCCTGCCGCTGGCCGTGGTGCCGGCCGCGTTTGCGCGCAGCTTGACCGTGGAGGGCACGGGCCGCCTGACCGACGGTCGCCTGCTCAACTACGCGGGCCCCTGCGAGTGCCCGCTGTCGCCTTGTTTCTTCGAGGTCGACGAGCTCCATCCCTGGGGCGTGGGCGTGCACGATCGCGCGCTCCTGCCCTTCCGGTCGGTGGCGGTGGATCCGGAGGTGGTGCCGATCGGGGCGCGTCTGTACGTGGCCGACCTCGATGGGATCTTTGTGCCCGGTGACCCGCCCTGGGGCGGGTTCGTGCACGACGGGTGCGTGGTGGCCGATGATCAGGGCGGCTCCATCATCGGCAAGCACATCGACTTCTTCTCGGCGCTACGGCCGTATTATCGCATGCTCGATCGGGCGCTCGGCCTGCCGACCGTCATGCTCTACGACGGCAACCACTTCTGCCCGTAACCCCTTCGCTTAACCACAGAGAACACAGAGAACACAGAGGATGGAAAGGCGTACGGGGCCGACCATCATGCCTCGAGGCGGAGCCCTTTTTCTTTCTCTGTGTTCTCTGTGGTGAATCTTATTGGATGGTCGGGGTGCCGGTGGGGCTCGCGAAGTGGGTCGCCACGAAGGTTGCGATCTGTGTCTGCACGGCGGCGATCGGATTCGAAATGGTCATGCCGGGATCGGGCCACTTGGTAAACGGCGGAAAGCCGGGCCTGTAGACCTGCACGGTCTGGCGCCGCTGGTAAAGGTCCCAGGTCGCCGGCAGGTACTGCACCACCCCCGCGGTCAGGCCAGAAAGATTCCCGCTCGCCGGCAGCGGGCCCGGGACCAGGCTCTGGTAGCGATACATCCCTCCGCCCAGCGCCGGCAGTCCCAAGAAATACTCGAGCAGCTCCTCGGACTGGTTCGATGCCACCTCGTCCGAGAACGCCTGCACGATCAGCGTGTGCTGGGCGGGCGCGGTGGGCGCCAGCGCCAGCGTGTCGCCCGGCTCGAGCACCTGCTGATACAAGGTCAGCATCGGATGCTGCCAGGGACTCTGCGCGATCTCGCTGGCGATGTTGAACAGCGCGCCGAAGATGGGAATGAACTGCACCGCATAGGCCGGGGTCGTGCTCATGAACGGGATGAGCAGGCCGCCTGAAGGCTGGCTGCCCACGATGGCGGTGAAGCTCGGATCGAGCCACGCCGCCAGCAAAAGGAGGGGCATCCCATACCCCTCGGCGATCCCGACCATGCGGTCGCGCCGCAGCGCAAGCGTCTGCAGGCTCGGGTCGGCCGCTCTGATGGCGCCGAGATCGCCCTGCTTGACGAAGCGCGCGGCCACGATCAGGTCCACCACCGCTTGCCGGTTGTCGTCCCGCGTCAGCAGCGGATCGAACATGCGCGCGCCGGTGCCGACCGCACCCACGGCCAGAAACTGCAGCGCGGGCAGGCTGCCCGCCTCGTCGCCCACTCCGTCCGGCGTTGGATCCCGGGTCAGCTCGTTCCGGGTGTCGGTTCGGTTGTGGTAGCGGTCGCCGTGGAACAAGAGGTCGGGCGCGAAGGTCGCGACGCCGTGCGCGGCCAGCGCATCCGCGATCGCGAAGGCCTGCAGGCGCGTCTGCGCCAGCCCATGCATGAACAGGGCGACCGGCCACCCGCCCGCCGGCATGGTGCCGACCGGAAGCACGAGCGTCCAGCCGATGGGCTGCGTGCCCTTCTGCATGGGGGTGCCGGTACCGTCGAGCACGAAGACGCCGTTCTGGCCCGCGCTCGCGGTCGCGGTCAGGAAATTGGGGCCATCATAGGTGCCGTGGATGACCGCGCGGACGTGCGCGTGCGTGATCCCGAACATCGTGCTCGTGCCCGGGTTGTCCAGCCCGGGCTGATCGGTGATGGGCGTGCCGAGCGCAGTCTCCAGGGCCGCGCCCTGGATGACCGTGACATTGCGCGCGACCGGCTGCACCGCCTCTGCCTGCGCGACCGCCTGCGGCAGGCCGGGCGTTGGATCGTGGGTGGTGAACACGGTCGCGCTGACCGCCCGCTCGCGCGGCACATACTGCCAGAGCGGCGCCAGGAGGTCGTGCGCCCGCGCCAGCACCGGGTCGGCGGGCGCGGCCATGGCCCGGGCCGCCACGAACGCCGCGCTCGCGCTCAGGCCGACCGCACCGTCGAGGAAGGCGCCGTAGGCGTAATTGCCCTTGAGCCGCGTCAGCGGCTGCGTCCAGATGCGGCCGTGCGCGGCGTCGTACACGGGCTGCTCGAGCCCGATCTCGCTGCCTCCGGCCAGATCGAGAAGATGCAGGTTCTGGGCGAGCTTGTCCCCGGCCAGCTGGGCTGCGCCATCGACCCCGAAGAAAAGCCCGGTCGAAAGGCCGAAGCCGGGATCCTGCGCCAGCGCGTCGGCCATGATGGCCCTGGCGTTTTGCGTGATGCCGCCCGGCGTGGGCAGATCCAGGAGCTTGATGCCTGCACCATCGCGATACAAATCGCACGGGTATGGCACGGCGAGAAAGGACAGGGGGCCGGCCGCCGGCTGAAAGCGTGCGCTCGGCTGGCTCGTGGGCGCGTCCGGGCCCGCATCCGGCAGCGTCGGGTGGGTGTCGTCGCCGCAGCCGGCAGCGACCAGGAAAAGGCCCAGCGCGAGCACACGCCGCATTGCTAATGACGCAAGTGCGTGGAGAACAACTTCATGACGCGCTCCCAGGCGTCCTCGGCCGACTCCTTCTCGTACGACTCGCGCTCGCTGCAGAAAAAGCCGTGGCTGGCCTTGGGGTAGACCACGATTTCGAACGGCTTCGGTTGATTGCCCAGCGCAGCCTGGATTTTCTCGACGTCAGCGGGCGGGATCATCATGTCCTCCGCGCCGAACACCATGAGGAGCGGGCAGCGCAGCTGAGAAGCGCGGTCGAGCAGCCCGGCCGCAATTCCGGCGCCGTAGAAAGAAGCTGCCGCCTGCACATCCCTGCTGCACGCGACCAGAAACGCAAGCCGACCACCCATGGAAAAGCCAATCACGCCCACTCGATCACGCCTCACCTCGGGCCGGGCGCGTAGCCAGCGCAGGAGCGCATCGGTGTCGCTCAGAAAATCCTGCTCGCGCAGCTTTCGCATGCGTTCCAGGCCCGGCGCCAGGTTGGTGTACTGGGTCTCGAAACGGTTGCTCTGCCGATGAAATACGTCGGGCGCCACCGCCACGTATCCGGCGTGCGCCAGTCGCTCGCACACCGATCGGATGTGGCGTGTGACGCCGAAGATCTCCTGCACCACCACCACGGCCGGGCGCGCTTCGTGGCCGCGCGGGGCCGACACGTACGCGCTCATCTCCTTGTCACCGACGTCGATCTCGACCCAGCGACTGTCGACCTCGTGTGCCATTGGCGACCTCCGCTGCTCGAGCTTACCTCAAGTGACCAGGCTCAGGATGCGCCCGGGGACGTATTTGACGCTGCGCAGAGGCCTGCCCTCGAGCCACTTGCGCACGGACGCATCGTCGAGCGCGGCGGCCTGGACCGCGGGCTCGTCGGCATCCGGGTCCAGCTCCAGACGCGCGCGCACCTTGCCATTGACCTGCACCACGATGGTCATGCGCTCGCGGCGCGCCAGCTCGGGCTGCGCCTGCGGCCAGCTCTCGAGCGGCAGCGGCTGCGCGTGTCCGAACGCCTGCCACAGCTCGGCCGAGATGTGGGGCGCAAACGGCGACAGCAGAAGGATCAAGGTCTCGAGCGCCTCCCTCATGGCCGCCCGGTCCGAGTCGGTCTCGATGCGCGCCTGGTAGAGCGTGTTGACGAACGACATGATGTCCGCGATCGCCTTGTTGAAGTGGAAGCGCTCGGCGGCCTCGCGCGTCACGGCCGCGATGGCAAGGTGCGTGGCCCGGCGCAGCGGGTGCACACCGCTGGGAGCGGGCGCGCCTTTGACCTGGGCCAGGTGCTGCGCGCACAGGCGCCACACGCGCGCCAGAAAACGGCTCGCGCCCTCGATCGCCTCCTCGCTCCAGTCGAGCGCAGCCTCGGGCGGCGAGGTGAACAGCATGAACACGCGCATGGTGTCGGCGCCATACTTGGCCACCATGACGTCTGGATCGATGACGTTTTTGTGCGACTTGGACATGACCTCGGACGGCATGATGCGGACCACCTGCCCGCAATCCTTGTGCTTCTGATCCTCGACCTCGTTCGGGTACACCCACTCGTGGACCGGGCAGAAGTAGCTGGGATGGTGCACCATGCCCTGCGCCAGCAGGCGCGTAAAGGGCTCGCCGAAGCCGAGGTAGTGCAGGTCGCGCAGAACCTTGGTCCAGAAGCGCGCATAGAGCAGATGCAGGATCGCGTGCTCGACGCCGCCGATGTATTGATCGACCGGCATGAAGTGCTCGACCGCCCGCCGATCGAAGATGGCCCGGTCGTTGCGCGGATCGCAGTAGCGCAGAAAATACCAGGACGACTCGACGAAGGTGTCCATGGTGTCGGTTTCACGCGTGGCCGGTCCGCCGCAGCGCGGGCAGGTGGTGTGGGACCAGGTCGGGTGGCGCTTGAGGGGCGACTCGCCCTCGCCGGTCAGCTCCACGTCGTCGGGCAGCGTGATTGGCAGGTCTCCCGCCCGCACCGGAACGATGCCGTCGGACGGGCAGTATACGACCGGGATGGGGGCGCCCCAGTAGCGCTGGCGCGAGATCAGCCAGTCGCGCAGGCGATAGTGCACGCTGGGCCGCCCGCGGCCGCTCCGCGCAAGGTGTGCGGTCACCTTTTGCTTGCCCTCGGCGCTCGAGAGGCCGTCGAAGGGGCCCGAGCTCACCATGATGCCGTCGTCGATGTAGGCGGCCTCCATGGTGGCGGGGTCGAGCGTTCGGTCGGGCGGCTGGATGACGACGCGGATGGGCAGCCCATACTTGCGCGCAAACTCGAAGTCGCGCTGATCGTGCGCCGGCACCGCCATGATTGCGCCGGTGCCGTACTCCATCAGCACGAAATTGGCCACGAAGATGGGGATCTTTTCGCCGGTCCCGGGGTTTATGCAGAAGGCGCCGGTCGGCAGGCCCTCTTTTTCGTAGCCCTCGCGGGCGCGCTTGATGCGATCCTCGGCCCGTACTTTCTTGATGAAGGCCGCCAGCTCGGGGCTGCCTCCAGCCAGCGCCTCCGCCAGCGGATGCTCGGCCGCGATCGACATGAAGGTGGCGCCGTAGAGCGTATCGGGCCGGGTCGTGAACACGCCCAGCGCGCGCACGTCGCCCACCGGGTCGGCGAGCGGAAACTCGATCTCGGCGCCCTCGCTGCGACCGATCCAATCGCGCTGCATCTTGACCACGTGCGCCGGCCAGCCGCCGGCCAGGCGGTCGAGCTCGAAAAGCAGCTCGTCGGCGTAGCGCGTGATCTGCAGAAACCACTGCTCGAGCTCGCGCTGCGTGACCTGGGTTCCACAGCGCCAGCACGAACCGTCGATGATCTGCTCGTTGGCCAGCACGGTGCCGCAGCGCGGGCACCAGTTGACCGGGGCCAGCTTGCGGTAGGCCAACCCGCGCTCGAACATCTCGAGGAACACCAACTGCTCCCACTTGTAGTAGCCGGGATGGCAGGTCGCGATCTCGCGCGTCCAGTCGTAGCTGTAGCCCATGCGCTTGAGCTGCGCGCGCATGGCGCGGATGTTGTCGTAGGTCCACGCGCGCGGGTGGGCGCCCGCCTTGATGGCCGCGTTCTCGGCCGGCATGCCGAAGGCGTCCCAGCCCATGGGATAGAACACCTCGTAGCCCTGCATGCGCCGCAAGCGCGCCAGCACGTCGCCGATCGAGTAGTTGCGCACGTGGCCCATGTGGATGCGGCCGGACGGATACGGGAACATCTCGAGCACGTAGTACTTGGGCTTCGGAGAGTCGGCGCGGGCCCGGTAAATTTCCTGCTCGCGCCAGGTTTCCTGCCATTTGGGCTCGATCGTGTGCGGGTCGTAGTCGTCCATGTGCAAGCGGAGATTCTACTCGGCGGCCGGGCCTTGCGCTACGTCCGGGGGCGCGCTAAAAGCCGACCTCATGCCGACGCACGTTCAGGTGGCCGACCTGCCCCAGCACGTGGACGAGGAGGTCACGCTCAAGGGGTGGCTTTACAACAAGCGATCGTCCGGGAAGCTGCACTTTCTCGAGCTGCGCGACGGCAGCGGAATCGCCAACTGCGTGGTGTACATCAAGGACGTGCCGGCCGAAGTGTTCGCGCGCGCGGACAAGCTGGCGCAGGAAAGCGCGCTCATCGTGCACGGCAAAGTGCGCAAGCATCCCAAGCTCGACCAGTACGAGCTGGGCCTCACGGCGCTCGAGGTGGTGGCGGAGCCGCTCGGGGAGTATCCGATCACGCCCAAGGAGCACGGCACGGCTTTTCTGATGGACCACCGCCATCTGTGGCTGCGCTCGCGCCGGCAGCACGCGATCCTGCGCGTGCGCGCTGAAATCGTGCGCCAGATCCGCGACTATTTCGACGGGCATGGCTTCACTCTGGTCGACGCGCCCATCTTCACGCCCGCGGCCTGCGAGGGCACCACCAGCCTCTTCGAGGTGGGCTACTTCGGTGACAAGGCGTACCTGACCCAGTCAGGCCAGCTCTACATGGAAGCGGCCGCGATGGCGCTGGGCAAGGCGTACTGCTTCGGGCCCACGTTCCGCGCCGAAAAATCCAAAACCCGGCGCCACCTGACCGAGTTCTGGATGGTCGAGCCCGAGGTGGCATTCCTGGACCTCGAGGGCAACATGGATCTGGCCGAGGACTTTCTGTGCTGGGTGGTCCCGCGCGTGCTGGAGCGGCGGCGCGAGGAGCTTTCGCTGCTCGAGCGCGACCTGCAAAAGCTCGAGAACGTCAAGAAGCCGCTGCCCCGCATTCGCTACGACGAGGCCATCGAGATCCTTCGGCGCGCCGGCAAGCCGGCCCAGCTCGGCGACGACTTCGGGGGCGACGAGGAGACCGTCATCAGCGAACAGTTCGATCGGCCGGTCATCATTCATCGCTACCCGGCCGAGATCAAGGCCTTCTACATGAAGCGTGACCCGGCCGATCCGCGTTTTGCGGCCTGCATGGATGTCATCGCGCCCGAGGGTTTTGGTGAGATCATCGGGGGCGGCCAGCGCGAGGACGATCTGGCCACGCTGGAGGCTTCGATTGCCGCGCACAACCTGCCGCGCGCGGCGTTCGAGTGGTATCTCGATTTGCGGCGCTATGGCAGCGTGCCCCACGCCGGCTTCGGCCTGGGCATCGAGCGCACGGTGGGCTGGATCTGCGGCCTGCACCACGTCCGCGAGACGATTCCGTTCCCGCGCATGCTGGAGAGACTGACGCCGTAAGAACTGCGGAAGGCGTACCCGCGGCCGCCGTAGGATGACGCCGCGGAGGTGCGATGATGCGAAAGCGTGTGGCGCTCGTGCTTACGCTGGCGGCGGCAGCCTGCACGGGCCATGCCCCGCTCGACGGCGACGGCGGGGCCGGACAGGGCGGCGCGGGCGGGGCCGGCGGCGCGGGTGCGGGCGGCGCGGGTGCGGGTGGCACCGGAGGGGCCGGCGGCACCGGCTCCAACCAGCTCGACATCTACCAGAGCGGCAGCCGGCTGCGCATGATCGTCGGCACCACACCCGACGGCGCCAAGCTGTTCTGGGGCTGGCACGACACCTCGCGCAACGAGGATTGCAACTTCTACCTGCTCGCCGACGGGCGCTACCACTGCATCCCGTATAGTGGCAGCTCGGCTGGCCTCTACGGCTACTATCTCGACGGCGGGTGCGCAACCCCGCTGGGGGCCCAGTCGAGCCCGTGCCCGAGCGCGCCCCCGCCCACGCCGAGCTACGCGATCGGATCCGAGAGCTGCGGCGGCGGCATGCGCGTGTACACGATCGCCGGGCCCTTCGGAGGCGCCACCCTGTATGTCCGCAGTGGCTCCAGCTGCATCGCGACCACGCCCAGCCCCAACCTCCGCTACTACGTGCTCGGATCCGAGGTCGCGGCGGGAAGCTTCGTCGAGATGGCGACCAGCGTCGAGTGAACGCGCCCGCTGCCGCGCTATTGCGCGCAGCGAAAGCCCCAGGTCTCGCTGGCGCTGCCGGGATAGGAGTACGCCCGCTCCGAAACCCGCATCTGCGGCGGCCCGTCGAGATAGCTGCCGCCGCGCAGCACCCGCTGGTCGCCGCTTGCCGGTCCCTGCGGGTCGACCGGGGCGCTGCGGCCGTAGTAGGCGGCGTCGTAGTAATCGCTCACCCATTCCCAGACATTGCCGGCCATGTCGAAAAGGCCGTAGCCGCTGACGCCGGCTGGATGGCTGCCCACCGGCTCGGGCGGGTCGGCGCAGCCGCAGCCCCAGGTCGCGACGCGCGCGCAGTCGGGCGGCTGATTGCCCCACGGGTATTTGCGACCGTCGGGCCCGCGCGCCGCCTTCTCCCACTCGGCTTCGGTCGGCAGACGCTTGCCCAACCACTGACAGTAGGCCTGCGCCTCGTACCAGCTCATCCCCCGAACCGGTGTGCTGCCGCTCCGAGCCGGATCGTAGATGGGTGGCCCGCCCGGGCTCACGCACGCGCCCGCACGCACGCAGGCCTGCCAATCGCGCTGCGTCACCTCGGTCAAGTCGATCGCAAATACCGACACGGAAACCGTGTGGCCTGGCAGCTCGTCGGCGGCGCACTCGGTGTCGGTTCCCGCGTTGCAGCCCATCAGAAAGGGCCCCTCGGGCACCATCACCATGCCCGCGGGGCTCGAGCCAGCGTCCGGGCACCCCATCGTGGCATCGCCTCCGCCCGCGTCGCCGCCGCCCATGCCGCCCCCGCCGAAGCCACCCCCACCACTGCCGCCGAAGCCGCCGCCGCTGCCGCCGCTGGGGCCGCCGGGCGAGTAGCTGCCCTGCACGCAGCCGGACAGGCAGCCGGACAGGAGGAGCGTGATGGCGAGACGCATCGCCATCATCCGTGCAAGCAATCCTTGCGCCTTACGAAATCTTTGCTGATTCTGCTCTGAAAGTGGGAAAAACTGCGACCCTGGCGTCAGAGTTTCGACGCCCTGCGCACCTGCTCGAGGTTGTAGAGCAGAAGCTGGCGGGCACTTCGGAAGCGGCCCAGCGCGCGGTCGACGCCCGAGTACTCGAGGCTGGGCCGGTCGTCGGTGACCGGATCGGCGCCACCCACGAAGCGGGCGAGCGCGGCCGGATCGAGCACGAACTCGACGTGCAGCGTGGCTTGCGCGTGCGTGCGCCGCTCGGGATCGAGCGGCTCGGGCGACGACACCAGGAGGCCGGTCTGGTCGCCGGGCGCGAGCGCAAGCCAAGTCTCGGGAAAGACGGTGGCCGCGGCGGCCGCGATCTGGCGCGCGTCCAGGGGCGCCAAAAGGTGCAGGGGCAGCCATTGCACGAGCACACCGCCTGGGGCCAGCCGCCGGCGTGCCAGCCGATAGTACTCGACCGAGTAGAGGGCCGACGTGCCCGCGAAGTGGGGCGGCATGGGCTCCTGGGTGATGACGTCGTAGCTGGGACCGGTTCGGCGCAAAAAGCGCCGACCGTCGTCGACATGGACGCCGGCGCGCGCGAGCACACGCAGGTTTTGCGGCCCGAAGGCGGGCGCGCACGCGAACACGTTCGGGTCGAGGTCGACCACATCGAAAAGCGCGAGGTCCGGGGCTGCGTCCGCCGCCGCCCGCGCGGTGGCCCCGCTGCCGAAGCAGATCACGAGCACGCGTCGCGGCTGCGGGTGCAAAAGCAGGGGCAGGCGGCCCATCAGCGTCATGTACGAAGCCCCATCGGCGTTGCCGGCCGCCACGAAACCATCGATCAGGAGGTCGCGGCGCCGGCTCGGCAGATGCTCGAGCACATAGGTGGTCGCAACCGAGCCCTCGCGATAACAGCGCACCCGGTAGTCGGCCTCGTGGCCGACCACGTGCTGGGCCACCAGCGTGCCCTGTCCGGGCGGAGCGTCCAGCCGCGGTGGCCGCGCCCACAAGGCGCCGTAGATCGCGAGCGCCCCCAGCGCCGCCCAAGCCAGGCGCCGACCGCGCGCACGCCAGCCCGGCTCGCGAGCGCACAGCCAGGCGCCCACCAGCGCGGATGAGAGCGCGACCGCGACCAGCGCGCCGCGCAGACCGAGCAGCGGCAGCAGCACCAGACCCGCCACCAGCGCGCCCGCGACCCCGAAAAGCGTGTTGACCAGCACCACGCGGCCGACCGTTCGGCCCGGCCGCGCCAACGCCGCGTAGGCCACCGCTGCCAGTGGAAACGAGAACCCCATCACCGTGGTCGCGGGCAGAAGCAGCGAGCCCGCCACCGCCGCCTCCGCGAACAGTCGCACACCGAACCGCACATCGCGCCCGCGCAGCGCATCGACCAGCCCGGCCGCGTGCGCTTCGAGCGGCGCCAGGGCCAGGCTCATCGCGGCCGCCACGATCAGCGCGGCTCCGAGCGTGCCCAGTCGAGCGCCCGCCGCGCGCACGCGACCCGCGATCAGGTGGGCGCCCAGGGCGAGCCCGGCCAGAAAGGCGGCCAGGATGATGGCAATCGCGTGCGTGGTCGAGAGCAGGCCATGCACCAGAAGGCGCGTGCTCAGGACCTCGTTGCCCAGGGTCAAAAAGCCCGACGCGGCCGCGCCCACAAGGGCTGCCCCGCCGGCCGCGAGCGCGGGCTCATCGGCCATGGGCTCCGCGCGATCGGCATTGGTCGCGCGGGTGCCGCGGTCGGCCGCAAGCGCGCACAGGCCGGCCGCACCGTTGACCGAGGCGGCCGCGAGCGCGGCACCCCAAAGACCCAATCGCTGGATCAGCCAGAACCCGGCGCCGAGCGCGCCCACGACCGCGCCGGTGGTGTTGGCCGCGTACAGGCGCGACACGCCCACGCGCAGCCCATCCGCCGAGCGGCCCACGTGGGCGGCCAGCGCCGGCAGCGTGGCGCCCATGAGCGCCGTCGGCAGGGCCAAAAGGGCCAGCGCCGCGCACAGAGCCAGTGGACGCGGCAGCCGGACTGCCAGCTCGGCGGCGGCCCCCGTGCGGAGGAGCGCGCTCGCGGCCAGCGCGCTCACGGCCACGCCCAGCTCGAGCCGGCCGTACAGACGCATCCGCCGCCGCCCCCGATCGGCCAGTCGCCCGCCCAGCTCGCCTCCCGCCGCGAAGCCCAGCATGGTGCTGGCAACCACGATGGCCAGGCTGGCTGCGCCGGCTCCCAGAGCGAGCTGAAGCCAGCGCGTCCACACGATCTCGTAGGTCAGCGCGGCCGCTCCGGTCGCAGCCAAAAGCAGCGACGGCAGGGCAAGCGATCGCTTCAAGTCAGAAACGCGCGCGCAGGGAGAAGAGGCTTCCACCGGGCACCGGTGCGGCCGAAATCGCAGGCTCGCTGGGGCCGCCCGGTCGCAGCACATAGCGGACGATTCCGCCCACTGACAGCGCGGCCCCAGTCAGAAACAGCACGCCGCCCACGGTCTGGCGGGTCTCGGCGCCGTCGGCAATGCTGGCAAACTTGTCGTAGGGCATGGGCGGAGTCGCGGACGCGATCGCATTGGCGTCCTCGATATCGTCGTGGCCGCTCTTCCACAGGAGGCCCCCCACGACCAGCGCGACCACGCCGGCTCCGGTCAGCACATCGCCCAGCGTATCCCTATACCAGGGATCGCGAGCCGGCGGCGCCGTGTGCGTGAGCGCCGCCGGCGGCGGGGCTGGCGGCGGGCGCGGGGCCGGGGTCGTCTTCGCGACTTCCCGGTTTGGCGGCGGGAGCGGTGGCGGCGCTTTGGTGGTCTTGGTCGCACGCTCGGCCTCGCAGCGTTCGATGTTCTGGCGGGCCGAGCTGGCCTGCAGATCGTTGGGGTGGGTGCGCAGGAAGGCCTGGTACGATGAGATCGCCTTTTCGCAATCGCCACTCAGGCGCTGCGCCTGCGCGAGCGCGTACAGAAACTCGGGCCGGGGATCGATCTGGTAGCCGGCTTTGAACTCGTCCACCGCCTTCGCGTAATCCTGGGCGTTGTAGTAGCGCAGACCGCGCTCGAGGTGCTGCCGGGCCTGCGGGGCCATGGGCGGGCCCTTCTCGGGTGCAGGTTGGGCCAGCGCGACCGGGGCCGCTTGTGCGCACAGGAAAAGGGGCAGCCACAGACGCATGGTCACCTCATCTCAAGAGGGAGGAAGCGGAGCGTCCAGATCGACCTTGGGCGCGGGCGGCGGCTCGGGTGCGGCGGCCGGCGCCGCCTTGCGCGGTGCGGGCGCTTCCGGCGGCAGCGCCGACTCGAGCGGCTTTCGGCGTCGCAGGCCCAGCGGGTGCGGTCGGACCGGTGTGGGCTTGGCCGCCGCAGCGGCCGGTGCCGGAAGCGGCTCGGGAGCGGCTGCGGGCGGCCGGCGCAGGGCCGGGGCCGGCTTGGGCGCGACCGGAGCCGGCCTGGGCGTCGCGACCGGCGGCGCTGCGGTTGGCGGCGGCGCTGCCAGCGGCTTCGGGGCGGCGACCGGCGGCGGTGCTGTGACCGGCGGCGGCGCTGCGACCGGCGGCGCCGGCCTGGTCGGCTCTGCGGCCGCTTTGGGCCGATGCGACTCCTGAAGGATCACGACCAGACCCGCGCCCAGCACCAACCCGAACGCCGCTCCGGCCACCAGCACGCGCCGCGCCAGCCGACGCGGCGGCGCCAACGACTCTGCCTGCCTGAGCTCCGCAAACATCGGTTCTGCACGTGCGTCCGCCCGTGCGACCCGGGGCCGCGATCGAATCCGCGCGGGCGGCGCCGGCTGCGACGGCGGCGCCGGCTGCGACGGCCGCGCCGGCTTCGGCAGCGAAGCCGTAGGCGGCTGCTCGGTCACGCTGACATCGGTCGGCGGCGCGAAGGTCGAGCTCTCGGTGCGCGTGACCAGCCGGGCGTCCGAGTCATCACTCCCGCCCCCGCTGCTTCCCGACTGCCCGTCGATCGAGCGGGTCAGATGCTCGGCCAGCGCCTCGCCGCCCTCGCGTTGCGCGACCAGGAAGGCCTCGACCTTCTGCCCGAACAGCTCTTTCATGAAGCGCGCCAGCGCTACCGGCGACACCAGCAGCTTGCGCTCGCGCGCGAACTCCTCGAGCGCCACCTGCATGTCCTGCGCGGTCTGCCATCTCTCGTCGCGGGGGCGCCGGAGCGCGTGCATCACGATCTGCTCGAGCTCGGGCGGATAGCCGAACTTGACGCTGGACGGCCGCGGCGGATCGGTCTCGACGATGGCCTTGAGCACTTCGAACTCGCCGGCGCCCTGATACAGGCGTGCCCCCGTGGTCAGCTCCCACAACATGATGCCGAGCGAGAAGATGTCCGAGCGCCGGTCGATGGGCTGCGAGCTGCACTGCTCGGGCGACATGTAGCGGACCTTGCCCTTCAAGGTGCCGAACCGCGTGTTCTCGGTCAGCCGGCGCGAGGCCTTGACGATCCCGAAGTCGACCAGCTTGATGCCGCCGTCGTAGGTCACGAAGACGTTCTGCGGCGAAACGTCGCGATGGACGATGCCCATGGGCGCTCCGCCCAGCGAGATCTTCTCGTGCGCATAGTGCAGGCCGGCGCACGCCCCCAGGACGATGTTCACCGCGTGCTCGAGCGGTAGCTCGCGGTGCTGGCTGCGCGTCGCCTTCATGATGCGGCGCACGTCCTCGCCGTGCAAAAACTCCATCGTGAAAAAGTAGCTGTCCTCGGCCGCCCCGATGTCGTAGACCTGCACGATGTTCGAGTGGTGCAGGGTGGCCGCGATGCGGGCCTCGTCGAGGAACATCTGCACGAACTCGTGGTTGCGCGCGAGCACGGGCAGGATGCGCTTGATCACGACCAGCTTCTCGAATCCCTCGATCCCTATCGCGCGCGCCAGATGGATCTCGGCCATGCCACCGGTCGCGATGTGCTTGAGGATCTCGTATTTGCCGAGCCGCTCTCGAGGGACGGCCGAATCGGCGGCGGGCGGAGGCTGAGAGGCTGGCAAGCTCGATAATCTCTCCCGGCTGAATTATACACCGACGCCCGGCTCACGGCTCCCGATCTGCCGGCTCGATCACGGGCTGGCCGGCCTGCCAGCGGAGCCGGAAAAAATGCCAGCCTCGATAGGTCGTCATGAGCTTTTGCAGCCGAGCCGGAACGTCGGCCACCCACACCACGTTCTCGTCGTCGAGCGGGTGGCCGGGGATGGGCGGGGAGAACACCCAGCTTTCGTGCAGGTTGGGCGGCTGCACGCCCGGATGGAGAACGAACGCATGGCGCAAGCGGGCTTGCTCGACCGCGAGCTTGGGCCGCCGGATGCTGCGCGCGACCTCTCGGGCGGCCAAGAACTCGCGGGGTGCGAAGAAGAGCGCGCCGGCAGCCAAAAGCCCTAGCAGCGCCGCCACCGGCGCCGACCCACCGAACGGTCCGCGCAGCGCACCCAGCCCGCGCACGGCCAGCACCGCCGTAACCGGCAGCAGGCACAGGTAGTACACCGGCCCGGTGTCGTAGACCGAGTTGGCGAAGTAAAAGAAGTAGCCGCCCAGCAGCACAATCGGGATGGCGGCCAAGAGCAGCGCACGCCGCCCCGGGGCCGCAAGCGCGGGCAGCACGCCCAGCGGCCAGCCCAACATCCAGAAGCTGCCGCGCGTGGCCTGCACGCACAGCTTCGAGAAAGCCACCTCGGGCGGGTTGCGAAAATACTTGAAGGGCCCGGTGCCGAAGCCGAACAGCTTCGCGCCCGGCCAGCGCTCGATGAACAGGTCGTAGGGCGTGCGCAGCCAGTTGCCGGTCAGCTCGGCGTTGACGAGCGCGTAGGTGGCCAGGCCAAAGAACACGCAAGAGCCCAGGCCCGCATACCCGAACAGGCGCGCGCGGCGATGCGGGGCCGCGAAAAGCCGGTAGAGCGCGTACAGCGCGGCCGGTCCCGCAAACGCCAGGGCGTCGAGAGCGCGAATGTGGAGCGCGACCGCGAGCGCGAGCCCGGCGCCGAACGCGTCGCCGGGATGCAGCCGCTGCTCGTAGCGCACCCATAGCCAGAGGAACAGCGCGCAGAAGGCAGTCGCGGTGGTGGCGTTGTGCAGGGTGGCGCCCGTGGCCAGAAGGAACGGCGAAGCCGCAGCCGCCAGCGCCGCCAGGACGGCCGCCCGCTCGCCGTACAGCTCGCGTGCCAGGCCGGCAGTCGCAACCACGATCACTCCGACCGCGAGGTGACACGCAAGCTGCGGCAGCCCGATCAGGGTGCCGGGCAGCAGCAGAGCCGGGTGCGCGACTCCATAGATGGAGAACTGGCGCAGGTTTCGCGCGACCACGAACTGGTAGCGGAAGGCATCGAGCGGCCAGTGCAGGGGCATGGTGAGATGGCCATGCCGGAGCAGCTTGGTGGTTAGAAGATAGGCCGACTCGTCGTCGGTAAAGCTCTGATGCCAGAACGCAAGCGCGCCCAGGCCGGCGGCGGCCAGGGAAGCCGCCGCGGCGAGCACAAGCACGACCCGGCGCCGCCGCGCAGCCGCCCACTCGAGCGCCCGCTCGAGCCGCGCTCCCAGCACACGCCGAAGGAAGGTGGCGCAGCCGGCCGTACACAGCGTGCCCAGGATCGCGAACGCGATCAGGAAGCCGCCCTCCCCGGCTGGCTGCCGGTTGACCGCGTCGGTGCCGTAGACGCGGAAGGGCTGGTCGAGCCGCTGCTGCTGGAAGAAGGCCCAGTAGATCCCGAAGGCAGCCGCGGCCACGGCGAGCGGCGCCAGCACGCTGGAAGCAGACGCTGTGCGGGTGGACAGCTTCAAAGCTGGGCTCAGCGCAGCGCCGGCGGAGGCGGTGGATGGGCCGCCTGTGCGGGTGCGGGCGGCTGCTGGGCGGGTGGCGGCTGCGCGGGCGGCGGCTCCCAGATCGACTCGATCCAGCGCGCGACCCCGACCGAGTCGGGGCTCGGCGTGCGCGGCGCCAGCCAGAACAGAAGGAGGAGCGCGCATCCGAGCACGGCCGCGACCACGCGCACGCGCGCGCCCGGCAGGGCCCAAAGAACCAGCGCGAGCGCAACCGCGAAAGCGGGCCACAGCTGAAGTCGGCCCGGCAAGCCCACCAGCCGCCCCAGATTGTAAGGTGCGAACCCGTCGCGCAGGAGCGGCCAGGCCAGCTCCACGACCGGGTTCCACAGCTTATCCGGCCACAATGGAAAGGTCAGGCTCGCGCCCACGTGGAGGACGACCGAGGAAAAAAGCAAAGCCGCCGCGCCGATCGCGAGCCCGCTGTGCGCCCGTGCGCGCTCGAACGCGCGCGCCGACGGCAGCGCGAAAAAGGGCACCGCGATGGCGATATAGCGCGGACCGATTTCCCAGCCGTGCCAGCCCGGACCCGCAAACAGAAACGAGGACAGGAACCAGACCGCGGTAAGCAGCATGGCCGCGCAGAGCAGCGCCTCGCGGTTGCGCGGGCCTCTGGGCGCGCGCGCGCGCAAGAGGAGCCAGAGCCCGACCAGGCCCAGAACGAGCCACGGTGCCAGCACAAACAGGCCGTTTCCGGGCGCGAGGAACCCATCGAAGAAGTGGCGCCAGGTGGGATGGGTCAGCCCCAGGAGCCCCTGCTGGTGCAGCGCCCGGTAGGCCGGCGAGGTCGAATAGGGATAGGCGGTGCGCCAGATGCTGCCGAAGCAGGCCCTGTGGTAGGCCGCCAGCGCGCCCGCGGGCGGAAGCGCGCCCAGGACCGCGAAGCCCAGGCGTCCGACCGGCCGCACCGTGACCATCGCGTATGCGAGCAGCGGCAGCGCGAAGAAAGCCGCCTGGTACTCGACCAGCACGGCCGCCCCCGCGCACAGACCGGCCAGCACCAGGCGCCACGCAGGGGCCGCGCCCACCAGAAGATAGAACGCGCAGCCGATCAGAACCGTCGCCGGCTCATGCGCGATGTAGAGCAGCGAGAAGGGCAGCGCCAGCGTGCCCAGCGCATAGCCGAGGACGACCAGGCGCCGGGCCACCGGATCTTGCGAGAAGCGGCCGCTCAGGCGCCACAGCACCAGAAGGAACGCCAGCTGCGGGAGCGTGACGCACAGGAGCCGCAGAAAATAGGTCTCTTCGCGTAGCGTGGGCGGGGCTCGACCGGCCAGCCCATGCAGCCGCTTGAGCGCCGCGTATACGGGCACGCCGGCAAACGACAGGCCGGGCGCCTTGTTCGAAAAAGTGCGCCCGCCATAGACCGCAGTGTCGACCACCCCGCCCCAGCGGCGGCACTCGGCGTCGATGTCGAGCGCGCCCCGATCGACGATCGCGTGCACGAGATAGATGCGCGGCAGCTCGTTCGCGTTCCGGATTTTTTCCAGGTATGGGAAGCTGTACAGATACACGAGCACGAGCCCGGCTGGAGGAATCCACCATCCGCGGCGCGCTGGCATCGCGTTATCTTGCACTGCCCGCGTGCGCACTGGCAATCTACCGAACCGAACCATGCGCATGAGCCTTCTTTGCGCGGCGGTGTTCGTGCTGGCTGCGGCCGCAGTGGGTTGGCTGCGCGCGCGCGCGACGCGAGGCGACGACCAGGGCTTACGGCGCACCGGCGGCGCGGTCGACCGCACGATCGACTGCGATCCCTGCGTGGGCGAGATCGAGTGGACCGGCACTTGGTTCCTGCCGCGGGGCGGGCCCTACATCTTCGCGCTGGAGTCGCTCGGCGACAGCACGAGCACGCTCGAGCTCGACGGGCTGCCGGTCCTGCGCGCGGGGGCGGTCCTGTCGAAGGAGCGACGCGTGCTGCCCGCGGGCGCGCACGCGGTCCGGGTGCGCCACCAGGGCTCGGGCCCCATGCGGCTGTACTGGCTGCCACCGGGCCGGCGCGGGGATCCGGAATATGTGCCGCCCGCGGCGCTGCGCCCGCTGCCGCCGGCCCAGGCGGGCCCGATGCCGGCCGACCTGGCCTTCCGCGCCGATGCGGCCGCCCTTACGGCCTGGCTCGTGCTCGCAGCCGGCCTGTGCGCCTTCCTGCTGCGCGAGCGCTTGCGCGCCTGCAAGCCCGCGCGCGCGGACGTGATTGCGGTCGTTCTTTTGCTCGCGGTCGCGCTCGCGCTGCGGCTCTGGAAGCTGGGCGCGTTCGGCCAGACCTGGGATGAGGACGTGTACTGGTCCTCAGGCCGTAATTATCTCGAGAACTTCATTCACCTGGACTTCCGGCCCCGCATGTGGCGCTGGAATTTCGAGCATCCGCCCATCGCCAAGTACATCCTGGGCCTGGGCGCGCTGTGGCACGACGGCTACGGTCCGGCGCGGGCCTTGTCGGCGCTGCTGGGGGCTCTCACCTGCGCCCTGATCTATGGTATCGGGCGCGAGCTGTTCAGCCGCACGGTCGGCGCCGGTGCCGCGCTCCTGTACGCCTTTCTGCCACCCGCACTTGCGCACAGCCAGATTGCGGGCTTGGAGACACCCTCCACCTTTTTCACCACGCTCGGCTTCTACTTCTACGCCCGGCGCCGCTTCCTTTCGGCCGGCGTCGCGGGCGGGCTGGCCGCCGGCTGCCGGTTCATTGCGGCCCTGGTGTTCGTCTCGTATGCGCTGGCAGCGATCTCGAGCCGCCCGCGCAGTCGGCGCGAGTGGGTGGCGCTCGCGAGCTCGCCCGCGATCGGTCTTTTTACCCTGTACGCGCTCTGGCCCCGGCTCTGGCTCGAGGGCCCGGTGGCCGGGCTGCGCGCGAGCCTTTCCAAGCTGAACGTGCAGCACATGCCCGAATGGTTCCTGGGCGCGTCCATCCTCACGCCCGTGCCCAAGCTTTATTTTCCGCTCTACTTCGTGGCCTGCGTCACGCCGGCCCTGCTTCTGGGGCTCGCGCTTTCGTGCTGGCGGCGCGAACGGGCGACGCTGGTCTGCCTGGCTTTTTTCCTGGCGCCCTTTCTGCTCGCGTTCTCGCCGGTGGTGCAAAATGGCGTGCGCTACCTTGTGCCGGCGCTGCCGGCGGCAGCGCTTCTGGCCGCCGCCGGGCTCGACGCGGCCGCCACGCGGCTGCACCTCCGCAGCGTTGCCTGGCTTCTGGCCTGCGCGGCGGCCGGGCTGGTCTCGTGCCTGGCCATCGCGCCCTACGGGCTCGACTACTACAACTTCCTCGTGGGCGGCCCGCGCGCCGCCTTTGCACGCAAGCGCTTTACGGTCGGCTGGTGGGGCGAGGGCATCGGGCCGGCGGTGGCCTGGTTCAATGGCCACGCGGAGGCCGGCGCCACCGTGTTCTACGATCTCTTCCCGAGCCACGTGGTGTGGCTGCGCGACGACGTGCGCCCGGTCCGCTCGCCGGCCGAGGCCCAGTACGTGCTGCTCAATCATTTCCAGTACCGGACCCCGCCCAGCGGGTTTCACGAGCTTTATCGCACCCAGGTGACGGAAGGCGCGCCGCTGGCTGCGGTTTACGCCCGCGACCCGCCGCAGTAGGATGTTCGAAAAATGAACAAGCTCAGCGTCGTGATCCCGGTCTACAACGAGGCCGGCACCATTTCGGAAATCCTGCGCCGGGTGCGCGAGGCGCCCGCGTGCGGGCTCGACAAGGAGATCGTGGTCGTCGACGACGGATCGACCGACGGCACCCGAGAGGCGCTGGCCGCCGCGGCGCGCACGACCGATTGCCGCCTCCTGCTCAAGCCGCGCAACCAGGGCAAGGGCGCCGCGCTGCGCGATGGCTTTGCGGCCGCGAGCGGCGACATCGTGCTGGTCCAGGATGCCGACCTCGAGTACGACCCCAAAGAATACCCGCGCCTGCTCCAGCCCATCCTCGATGACGTGGCCGACGTGGTGTACGGCTCCCGCTTCCTGGGCGGGCCGCACCGCGTGCTCTACTTCTGGCACTACGTGGCCAACCGCGGCCTGACGCTGCTCTCGAACATGGCGACCGATCTGAACCTGACCGACATGGAGACCTGCTACAAGGTGTTCCGGGCCGAGATCATCAAGAGCCTGATCCTCGAAAGCGATCGATTTGGCTTCGAGCCCGAGGTCACGGCCAAGGTGGCGCGCCTGGGCTGCCGCCTGTACGAGGTGCCGATCTCGTACTACGGCCGCACCTACGCGGAGGGCAAGAAGATCGGCTGGCAGGACGGCCTGTCGGCGCTGGCCTGCATTGCGCGCTATGGCTTTTACGAGCGGCTGCGCGGGCGCGCGGTCACCCGCGACCAGGGGGCGGCGCGGCCGGTCGAGGTCGCGCCCGAGCCGCCGAAAGATGCGCTGGCCGACGCCCGCAAACGCCGGGAAGGCCGCTAGTGGCGCGCCGCGTGCTGGTGACCGGCGGGGCCGGCTTTCTGGGCTCGCACCTGTGCGAGCGCCTGGTCGCCGACGGCTGCGACGTGATCTGCCTGGACAACTTTTTCACCGGCCGCCGCGAGAATCTGGATCGGCTGTGGGGCAGCCACGCGTTCGAGCTTTTGCGTCACGACGTGACCGAGGCGATGACGCTCGAGGTCGATGAGATCTACCACCTGGCGTGTCCGGCCTCGCCGGTGCATTACCAGCGCAATCCGGTGCGGACCATTCGTACCGGCGTGGTCGGCACCGCCAACATGCTCGACGTGGCGCGCGACGCGCGCGCGCGCATCCTGATCGCTTCGACCAGCGAGGTGTACGGCGATCCGGCCGTGCACCCGCAGCCCGAGGAGTACTGGGGCCATGTCAACCCGATCGGCTCGCGCGCCTGCTACGACGAGTCCAAGCGGTGCGCGGAGGCGCTCGCGGTCAGCTATGCGCGCCAGTACGCGACCGAGGTGCGCATCGTTCGCATCTTCAACACGTTCGGGCCCCGGCTCGCGATGGACGACGGCCGCGTGATCTCCAACTTCATCGTGCAGGCGCTGCGCGGCGAGCCCCTGACCATCTACGGCGACGGCGCGCAGACACGCTCGTTCTGCTACGTCAGCGACCTCATCGAGGGGCTCTTGCTTTTGATGAAGTCCGACTTGAACGCTCAGCCCATAAATATCGGAAACCCCGGCGAGTTCACCATGCGCGAGCTGGCCGAGAAAGTGCTTTCCCTGACCGGCTCGCGGTCGGAGGTGGTGTACCGACCGCTGCCCCAGGACGACCCCAAGCAGCGTCGCCCCGACATCAGCCGCGCGCGCAAGCTGCTGGGGTGGGAGCCGCGCGTCCCGCTCGAAGAAGGGCTTCGGCACACCATCGAGTATTTTCGCGAGCGCCTCCACTCCGGCCGCTAAAAGGAGGGGCCGAAGCGCAGGAGCACGGCGGTGGGCGAGCGTACGCCGCCGTCGGGCGCCCCGGGCGAGGTCGGAATGCCCAGGCAGCTGCGCGGCCGCCGGTCGAGCGGGAAGGCCAGGTCCAGCTCCAGCGTCGAGGGCACAAGGCCCGCCCAATCGAAGAACGCGCGCAGGGTCAGCCCGGCGTCCTGGTAGCCCTCGATGCGCAGCGGGCTCTCGCACGAGCCCACGAGCGCGCCTTCCCAGAACAGGGCCATTCCGATGCCACGCAGCGACGCCAGGTGGGCCAAATTGAAATCCCAGCTGCGCGCGAAGGTGCGCCGCAGCTCGGCCCGCCCCAGCACCACGGTCCGTCCCAGCAGCTCGTCCGAGCCGAAGCCGCGCAGCCCGAGCGGTCCGCCCGCCGCCAGCATCTGCCCGGCGTACGCGAGATCTCCGAACGTGGCGGCGGCGCGGGCCAGGGCGGCCGCGGAAAGCCCGGGTACGATCGGCCGCGCCCCCTGCAAGGTCAGGGTCGCGATGCCCTGCGACGCCGTGGGAAGATCGCCCACCGCGACCCGCCGCCAGGTCGCCTCCACGGCCGCGCCTTGATAGCGCCACGGATCGACCGGCCACGCCCGATCATCCCAGGCCAGGCCCGCGCTCAGCGACACGCTCGAGCCGGGCGCGCCCAGCCGCGCGAAGTCCTGGTCGAGCCGCGCCAGCGCCAGAGTCAGCCCGGCCGCGCCCGCCCGCCGGTTGGGATCGGCCGGCCGCCCGAAGCCGTGCCGATAGCCCACGAAACCTCCCACCTGGCTGGCCGCGTCATGGAACAGCCCGAAGCGGGTCGTATGGGTCAGATCGTCCGAGCGCCGGAGCGCGAGCTCGACCGAGCCGTGAAGCTCGAGCGTGTCCGCGCTCGCGACCGCGCCCAGATTTTCCCACACCAGCTTCCAGTGCGGCCCCGGATCGGCAAAAAAATAGGCGTCGGCGAACGCGACCTGGCGCGCGAAAAGGAGCTGGTCGACCGCCGGCACCCATCCCGCCCAGCGCAGCCGCGCGCGCAGGTCGGCGGCTGGAGGTGGGGCCGCCGGATCGCCGAGCGCGGCCAAGAGCGCCCGCTCGTGATAGATCCGCAGCGGCGGGGCCACGCGGAACAGCCGGTCCGACACCAGCACCACCGCGCCCCTGCGCCGCGCCAACTCGCGCCGCAGCGGCACCTCGAGCAGCGTGCCCCCGCCCGGGGCCGCCCGCACCGCCACCGCAAGCGCGCGCGCGCCCGACCCGCGCCCGATCCACAGCCAGGCCCCTGCCCGCTCCGCATGCAGCCCGGTCCCCACCACGACCAGCTCTCCGTCCGTATAGGCCCGTCCGCGCACCGCCTCCACGTGCAGCTCGGGGGTGACTCCAGAAACGCGCGGACAGAACCCACCCGCGAGCGTGCACAGCCCATCGACGCAGCCGAAGGTGCCGAAGCGCCGGGGCAACCGGATGCGGAGCCGCGCCGCATCACCGCTTATCTGCGCGCGCTCGCGCCGGTTCGGATACACCTGGTAATGATCGAGCTCCGCGGGCTCGCGCGCGGGCACCTCGGGGTCGCTCGGCAGCGTGACGCCCGTCCCCTCGGCCAGCCCCTCCCAACGCGTGGTCACCTCGACCCAGCGCCCAACCGGATCCACCCGCACCACCGAGATTTCGCGCACACCGCCTGCAAGCAGGAGCGCGAGAAGGGGCGGCACGCGCCCACAGTATCACGTGATAATCTAAGGCCGTGGGTTTTTGGGATCAGCTCATCGCCGAAGCGCGCGAGGACTACACGCTCGCGGTCGTGGTCGGGCTGGTCTTCATGTCGGTCGTGGTTCGCGTCTTTGCGCCCGAGGATCGCGCGCGCACTCGCGCCGCCACCGTGCTGGTGGCCCTGCACATGCTGCTGCTTCCGATCGCGGCCTGGCTGCGGATGCGCACCCCGCGGCCCGCCGCCTATGCCGACCTGCGGCTGGCCGCCTGGGTGTTCGAGACCGTGGCCGCGGTCGGCCTGGCCGGCATCCTGCTGTTCACGCTCGTCCTGCCCCGGGTCCGGTTGCGCACGCCGCGCATTTTACGCGACGTCATCGGCGCCGCCGCCTCGATCGTCGTCATCTTTGTGCTGGCCGCGCGGGCCGGTCATCCGCTCTCGGGCATCATCGCCACCTCGGCGGTCGTGACCGCGGTCATCGGCCTGTCGCTGCAGGACACGCTCGGCAACATCATGGCCGGTCTGGCCCTGCAGATGGACAACTCGATCGAGGTCGGCGACTGGGTCAAGGTCGGGGACCTGGTGGGGATCGTGCGCGACATCCACTGGCGCTCGACCATGATCGAAACCCGCAACTGGGAAACGGTGGTGGTCCCCAACAGTGCCCTGGTCAAAAATCAGTTCCTGATCCTGGGCCGCCGCCAGGGCGCGCCCATACAGTGGCGGCGCTCGGTCTGGTTCAACGTCGATTTCCGCTATCCCCCGCCCGAGGTCATCGCGGCCGTGAGCGACGCCCTGCGGGCGGCTCCCATCGACTGCGTGGCGGCCGATCCGCCGCCCCAGGTGGTGCTGATGGATCTGGGCGAGAGCTATGCGCGCTACGCGGTGCGCTACTTTCTCAGCAACCTCATGCTCGACGATCCGACCGACGGCGTGGTGCGCACGCGCGTCTACTTTGCCCTGCGGCGCGTGGGCATTTCGCTGTCGATCCCGGCGCATGCGATTTTCGTGACCGAGGACACCAGCGAGCGCAAAGCGTCCAAGCAGCGTGAGGAGGGCCAGCGCCGCCTGGCCGCGCTCGACAGGGTCGAGTTCTTCGAGCACCTGGAGCAGGCCGATCGGGCGCGCCTGGCTCAGAGCCTGCGCTACGCACCTTTTGCGCGCGGCGAGATCATGACCCGGCAGGGGGCGGAGGCGCATTGGCTGTACATGATCATCGCGGGCGACGCCTCGGTGCGGGTGGCGGTCGAGGGGGGCCTGGAGCGCGAGGTGGCGCGGCTTTCGGCCGGCAACTTCTTTGGTGAGATGTCTCTGATGACCGGCGAGTGCCGCTCGGCAACCGTGGTCGCCTTGAGCGACGTCGAGTGCTATCGGCTCGACAAGGCCGCCTTCCAGGACATCATCCACGAGCGGCCCGAGCTGGCCGAAAAGGTGGCAGAGGTGCTGGCGCGCCGCCGGCTTGGGCTGGTGGCGGTGCGAGAGAATCTGGACGCGGCCGCCCGAGAGCGCCGCCTGGCCGCCGACAAGCACGCCCTTTTGGGCCGCATCCGCCAGTTCTTCGGGCTGGCCGCAGACGGCCGTCGGGTGACGGTATCGGGTTAGCCGGTACGCAGCGGCGGCGTTGTCGCTACACCTTCGGAAGGGCGCTGCGCCTCTGCACGGCGATCCGCGGCCGAAGCGGCTTCGAGGAGAGTAGGTCGAGGAAGGCCGGCCACGTTGCGCTTTCTCCTTTTTCGTGTTTTCGCTTTTGCTGTTGTAGGACGGACAAGTGAATCCGTCACTCCTGCGATACGCAGGAGGCATGCGGATGAGTACAGGATAGTAGCAAAGCTCGATGTGGTGGAACGCATCGAGCGAGGCACGCTGACCACTGCTCGGACGGCGGCTACCGCGTCTACTTCGGAACCCAACTCATTGCCCGCGCGAAGGGATCTCCGCCGACAAGCCCGGAGAACGAGGGAGCACCCACGCCGGAGAAGAAAGATGATCGGCGGCGACGCCAAAAGCTGAGCCAGAAACTCAGGATGGAGGAGGCGACAGATTCACTGACCAATCCAGGGTGACATTTTCACTGGACAATAGGATTTTCTCGATTTCTTCTTGACAGCATCAGAGGTCATTCGAGCTTCCTGACTCCGCCACCGTCGAGACGAGCGTTTCCGCGCGTGGAGCGACGCGCTGTTGCGTCGTGTGATGGTCGGAGGCTGTCGGCGCCAACGCGGTCGAAAACGCGCCGCCTGCACGCGCGCAGTGCGTTCCAGGAAGGGCAAAAATCCCATGCTAGAGAGGACCATGACCAAATCCTCTGCCCTCGAGTGGACCGCCCGGCTGCAGCAGCTCCTGGGCCGCGAGCGCCAGATCCTGGTCGAGCTCGTGCTCGCGCTGGCTGACTTCGATCGCGAGCGCGGTTATCTCGAGCTTGGCTACAGCTCCCTCTGGGATTACGTGAGTCGCGCCCTCGGCCAGTCCGAGACCATGACGCACTATCGGGTCCGCGCCGCTCGCTTCGTCCAGCGCTTCCCGCAGGCGGTGGAGCCGCTGCGCGCGGGCCGACTCTGCATCACGACCCTTGCTACTTTGGCGCCGGTTGTGACCGAGGCCAACTGCGATGCCGTGCTGGCCGAAGCCATGGAGAAGCCCAAGCGCGAGGTCGGGCGCATCAAGGCCCGCCTGGCGCCCAAACCCGTGCCCAAGACGTCGTCCGCAAGGCGCCCGTACTTGTGCCAGCACAGGTTGCGAAAAAGCTCGGTCCAGGTCGAGATGCTCACGGAAGAGCTCTCGCGGCGGCACCTGACCACCGACCGCGAATTCGAGGACCTCTTGGCCGGCGCCCGCTCGGCGCTCTCGCACAGGATGCCGGGCGCTACCGAGCTGGAGATCCTCAAGCAGGGGCTGCGTTGCATCATCCGCGACCACGAGAAACGCAAGGGCTTGACCGACCGGCCGCGCCCGCGCAAGCAGCCGGCAGCGAGCCGATCGCCCAATGCAGCGATTTCACGTTCGGTAAAGCGCGCCGTGTGGCAGCGGGACCAGGGCCGGTGCCAGTGGCCGACCGAGGACGGCGGGATCTGCGGCTCGCGCGTGCGCGTCGAGTTCCATCACGTCCTCGACCGCGGCAAGGGAGGTCCGAGCACGGAAGACAACCTCATCCTTGCATGTGCGACCCACAACCAGTACGCGGCCGATCAGGCGTGGGGACGCGCGTTGATGGAGAAGTTCCGGCGGGCACAGCGCACGCTAGCCAACTCGGACGGGTCGGGGCACCTTTGAGAGATTGATCTCGTGGGACTCCCTGCCGGACATGATGCGTCCATGACTGCGTCCATGACAGCTCTGCTGGCTGCGCTCGCCATGCAGTTGACGGTTGCGCCGCAGGTCCAGCGCGAAACGCTCCTCCACCCGAGTGCCAGGCACAAAGGTTTTGACTAGACCAACGGGCTGTCCCGGTTAGAAACCGACGCCCACAAAGAGCCCGAACTCGGTCCGGTAGGCGTCAGACGGCGTGGGCGGCGTGGTTTCGGGATGGAGCGCCTGCAGCGTGTCGATCACCGCCAGCGGCACCAGATTCTGGGTTACGCGCAGCTCGACGTAGGTACGGGTCGAGCGGTCGCGGAAAAACATCAGCCCGCTCTGCACGTGCGCGCCCAGGGTGATGACTCCGAGCCCGTCCACGCCCACCTCGCGCAGCTGCAGGCCGCCGCCCAGATACAGGCCGGTGTCGCCGTCGTTCAGGTAATAGCTGCGGCCCGCCTCCATGTAGAAGCTGCCGTCCTTGGCGCTCGGCAACGACACGGTCAGGCCCACGCCAAACTCACTGAAGTGGCCGCCGCGCTCCAGGCGCACGTCGAACGCGCCCCCGATTTCGGGCTCCCCGCGCGCCGACGTGGTCGCCGTCGAGAGCAGCTTGCCGCCGAAAATGTTCTCATGACGCTCCTGCGCCCGGGCGGCCAGCGGAAAACCAACCAACATCACGATCGCCATCGTTGTTTTCATGGCGGCCGGCTAGAGCAAGCGCTGGACCAGCCCTGAGGGCGCGCAACTGTGCGTCGGCGCGGGCCCCCTTTCGAGCTGTCTCATGGGACCGCCCCGGTGTCAGCGCACGAGCCGGAAGAAGCCTTCCTTGGTGTTCGGCTTTTCGGGATTGGGGATGTGATGCGCCGGCGGCACCGGCTTTCGGGGCAAGCTGGCCGAACCGGTGCCAACGCGCACGAAGTGCGTGGTGGGCGGGTACACGATCACGCGCTCCTCGGGCTTGTCGAGCGGCTGATCGATGCGCTTTTCGTACTGGATCCGGCGCCGCTTGATGCGAAACCCCTCGTGCCCTTCCTGATCGATGGTCTGCTGACCCCCAGGCATCGTCTTATCCTCGCGGCGCTCGGTCGAAAACGCCACCTGCTCGAGGATCTCGCGCTCGAACGCCACCTTGCGGCCGCGCGGGCGGCCCAGGATCTCGGCCCGCACGAAGCCCTGATTGACCCGATAGTGGATCACGACCGGAAACTCGTACGGGTTGCGCAGCTTGAGATCGACGGTCGGGTAGACCACGGTCGCGTCCAGGCCCATCGTGATGTAGGCGGAGGGCCGCGAGTGCGGCGTCGCCTCCACGATGTCGAGCCCGGCGAACCAGGCCGCCGCGTGCAGGGTCGACGCAATCTGGCACATCCCGCCCGCCAGGCCGTCGATCAGCTCGCCGGCCAGGATCACGGGCGCGACCCGGTAGCCTTCCTTCTCGGTGCGGTCGCCGGTGACCTGGTTGAACGAAAGCGTCTCGTGCGGCCGAATCACGGTGCCGTCGACCTTGCCCGCGCCCACTTTCAGGTTGTAGGTCCGATCGCTATCGACCGCAGCCATGCTGTAGGCCGTCTGCCAGGCGCCCATCACGGTCGAGATGTCGATTGCGGCCAGATCCTTCTGTGTCACCCGCGGCGGCGTCACCACCGCGGCCAGCTCCACCTGGTCCGCGCCCGCGGCCACCGCGTACTCGAGGTTGACCAGCGACTGGTAGACCTGCACCAGCGTGCCCGCCTGCTCGCGCGCGATGGTGTGATGCTCGAGGTCGAGCTTGGCGTCGCTGGGCGGCCGGTCGAGCCGATCCTTCAAATCCGACAGGAACTCGAGCGCGCGCGTGCGGTCGAGCGCGGCCGGCACCGCAACCTCGAGCCGGCCGCGGCGGGCCTGCGCACGGGTGCGCAGATCGCCGAGCAGAAAGCCGGACCGCCCGGCCCCCAGCAAGCGCCGCTCGAGCTCGGTCCGATCGACGGTGAAACCGACCTCCTGGCGCGACGCCACCGTCGCCTGTCCCTGCAGCAGGAAGCGCATCGGATGCGCCAGATAGGCCCGCGCCACCTCGCCCGTGCGGCTTTGCATGGCCGCGCGCGGCACCGCGCCCACGACAACGCCGGCCGCGCGCAGCCCCGGAATCGTGCTTTCGGCCCGCAGCGTGCGCACGTAGAGCCACGCCACCAGCGCGGTGGCCGCAGCCGTTCCAACCGCAATCGGTGTGCGCGCCGCGATCACCGAGCGGACAGGGTAGCACGCGCCTGCGGCGACTCCAACGCCGCCTCGGCTCTGCGCTTGCGCTGCGCCTTCCAGCCCTGCCACAACGCCGCCGCCGCCATCCCGCCCAGCCCCGACAAGACGCCTGAAATCAAGGTCTGCAGCCCCGCGAAGATCGAATCGACCGAGCGCGGGCGCGCACCCAGCACCACGCACGCGCCGAACAGGGCCAACTGCACCACCGCCGCACCCGCCGCCGCAATCAGCCCCCACCGCCAGCGACCGCGCCGGCACACCAACGCCAACGTCAGCCCGCCGCCGAATGTGACCGTGAACGTGGTCACATCGAAGGCCAGCCCGAGCGCGGCATAGGCCGCGCCCACGAGCGCCACCACCGCGGCCGGGCGCGCGCTGGTGCGCCACGCAACCGCCGCCGGCACCGCTGCCAGCGGCACCGCGGTCTCCGACACCGGCGTCAGCGCGAGCAGCAGCCGCGCCAGAACCAAGAGCAACCCAAAGCTCGCAAACGTGATGGCCTGCGCCCGTGGTCGAGCCAGCGTGGGGCCGGCGGCCGCCATGGCCTGCCCGCCCAGGAGCGTCACCACCAGCACCAGGACCAGCGTGGCCAGAAAAGCCCCCCGTCGGGTCGGTCGCGCATCGAGCGCGGCCCGCAGAGCATCCTCGGCCCGGGTATCGATGGTCTGACCGCGTCGCACCAGCACCTCGCCCGAGCGCACCAGCACCGCTTTCTCGCCCGTGATGAGCGAGCGGTCGGCTACATGGTCGGCGTTGGTGCGCGCGTAGCGCAGGTTGGGTGGCAACCGGTCGAGCACGTAACCCACCACCTGCGCGCGCACGCTGACCTCGACGCCCGGGAAGTAGCGCTCGAGCGCCTGTTCGGCCGCCGTGCGCAGCTCGCTGAAGCGGTGCAGCCGGGCCACCTCCACGCGCCGATAGCGACCGCCCGCCAGCGCCGCCGGCGCGGGCTCGCGCTCGCCACCACCGAGCAGCCCGCCGGCCGGCTCACCCGCGCGCTCCTCCGGCGCCATCGTCCCCGGATCGCTTTCGAACACCCGGATCTGCATTTGACGGGCCGGAAACTCAGCATCGGCCACCACTCCGTCGAGGTAGTAGGGCTCGACCAGGTCGAGCACTTCCTCGACCAGGCCGCGCACCTCGCCCAGGCGCGTCTCATCGCGCTGCGCGCGCACGGCGGGCGCCAGCTCGGCCCCACCCTCCGGCCCGTCGGCCGGATAACGCCAGTAGGCCACCTGGAGCTGATCGACCTCGTCCAGGATGGCCCGGCGGCGCTGCTCGAGCAGGCCGGGCGGCTGGTCGTAGATGGGCACGAAGCCGCGCACCTCGGCGGCCCGGGTCTCCCGTTGGTTCCACGCCAGGTCGGAGGGGGCCCGCATGGTGTAGGGCGCGCGCCATCCCTTGGGCACCGCCTTGACCCGGAACAGGGCATTGGCCCCGCCGATGATTGCGGCCAGCCCGAGCGCGCAAACCAGCGCCACCCAAATGCGCCCCATCCTAAACGGGAAGAATAGCATGCTGGATCGTGGTATAAGTGTTTGGAATGGCGGAAAGCTTCAAAGACCAGAACCGGCGCGTAGAGCGCAAAAAGTTCGGCAAGATGGCGGTCGCGGGCGCCGGCACAGCGGGCCTGTTTCTGCTGGGTTGGCCCATCGTCGGCACCGCAGCGCTGGTTGGCACCGGCTATCTGGCGTGGGATTGGTTCAAGTACCGAGCGAAAAACGGCATGCGCTTCTAGCCAAGCCCCGGCTGCTCCGGCCCCGGCTGTGATAAGCTGATCGCATGCTGCTCGCGCTCATCCTCTTCCTATCCCCCTATGCACTGGTCGACATCCCGCAGGCGGTGGCGACCGCGGACGCCGACAAGCTCAAGGCCGCCGGCATCAAGACCACCGACGACCTTCTGGCCAAGGCCGCCACCAGCAAGGGCCGCCGGGAGCTCGCGAAAACGTCCCAGATCGACGAGAAGAAGCTGAAAGGCTACGTCGAGATGGCTGACCTTTTGCGCATTCCCGGCGTCGGGCCCGACATGGTCAAGCTGTTTGCGGCGGCCAAGGTGCACAACACCAGGGACCTGGCCAAACAGGACCCCAAGAAGTTCTATGACACCGTGATGGCGGTCAACGAGAAGCAAAAAATCTCGCAGAATCCGCCCGAGGCCAAGAGCATCGCGACCTGGATCGAAAAGGCCAAAGAGCTCCCGCAAGTGCTCAAGTAAGCTGGCCGCGCGCCGGGCTTTTCGGCGCCCGGCTCGAGCGGGCGCGACTGGGCCGTTGACCCAGGAGGCGCCCTGCCGCTATCATCACAGGATCGTGGATGCTGACTTCAATCCCGACGGCGCGCCCGAGCGGCGCGCTGCGGGCCGGGGCCGCGTCGCGTCCGGCACGGTGTTCGGCGGACGGTTCCAGGTCAAGCAGTTCCTGGGCTCGGGCGGCTTTGGCGAGCGCTATCGGGCCGTCGACGCCAAGACCGAGCGTCCCATCGACGTGCGGATTCTGCATCCAGGCCTCCTGGGCGAAAAGGGCGCCCTCGAGCGCTTGCGCGAGGAGATCCAGCGCGCGGCCAGCCTGCAGCACAAGAACCTGGCCGCCACCTACGGCATGGGCCGCGAGGGCGACCTGCATTACATCGCCACCGAGTTCGTGGACGGCCAGTCACTGCGCGAGCTGATCGATCAGAAAAGCGCGCAGCAGAAGGTGTTCTCGCTCAAAGGCGCCTATAACGTGATCGCGCACGTCTGCAATGGGCTGGCCTACGCTCATCAAACCACCTTTCACGGCGCGCTGTCGCCGTCGAACATCCTGGTCAACAAGGCAGGCCGGGTAAAGCTCACCGACTTCGGGATCGCGCGCACCCTGCCCGCGCTCACGCAGTTCCAGGCCCAGCTGGCAGCCGGCGAGTTCTATTGCATGGCGCCCGAGCTGGCGCAGGCGCCCGACACGGCCGACCGCCGGGCCGATGTGTACTCGGTGGGGGTGGTCTTATTCGAGCTCTTGACCGGCCGCGCGCCCACCGACACGTTCGAGGTGCCGTCGGCCGTGCGGCCCGATCTGCCGAGAGCGCTCGACAATGTGGTCGAAAAATGTCTGCGCCCCTCGCCCGACGAGCGCTTCCTGTCGGCCGAGGAGCTCAAGCAGGCCCTGTTCCTGGCGGTCGAGCAAAGCACGATCCCGCAGGCTTCGCCGGCCAAGGGGGTCGCCCTGGTGGCGCGCAGGCCCACCGGCCCCGAGCACGTGGACGCCACGCCGGGCCCGGTCCGTCCGCCCTCGACCACCCAACCCGGCTTCGCGACCCAGGATGTTCGGCCGGGGCCGCGCATTCCCACCGCACGCCCGCCGTCGGAGCCTATGCCACACTTCTTCCCACCGACGCCGGCGCCGGCCCGAAATCCGCTGCCCTGGCCGACCCAGTCCGCGCCCGGGTTCGGCGCCCCCGGGCAGCACCTGCCGCGCGAGCCGGCCTACTCGGGCCCGCCGGTCGACGAAACCCAGGAGATCTGGCTCATCCGCAAGAACAAGCTCGACTTCGGCCCCTTCACCATGGCCGAGGTCAAGCGCCAGATCATGAAGGGCGACATCGCGAGCGAGCACATCATCATCGACAGCGAGACGCGCCAGCAGCACCACATCAAGGACCATCCCTACTTGATGCGCTTCGCGGCCGATGCCGAGATCAAGCGCGAGGAGCGTCGGCGCTTCGAGGCCGACCGGCGGCAGGCGCGCAAGGAGAAGCACCGCGCGGTCACGCTGGTGATGATTTTTCTCATCCTGGCCGGTGCCGGGGTGGCGGCCGCCTTCGTCTGGCTCAAGTGGCAGCATCGGGGGGAGCCGGTGGTGCTGGTCCGGGAGGTGCCCAAGAGCGACACCGACCTCGAGCACATCTTGAAGGGTCTGCAGTTCGAGTTTCCGAAGCCCGTGATCAAGAAGCGCCGTGGCAGCCACGGGGGCAAGGGCGGCCAGCTGGCTCCCGGCGACGACTTCGACGAGCCCACGCGGCTGGGCGACGTGACCCAGGAAGGGGGCGAGGAGCAGCTCAGCCAGGAGCAGATCCAAAGCACCATGAACGCGCGTGGCCGTTCGCTCGCCATCTGCATCGCCGAGGAGCGGCGACGCAACCCGGCGCTGCATCAGATCGACCTGGAATTCATTGTCCACGGAACTGGACAGGTCACGGCGGTGCGCGTCAATGGTCAGAAGGGCACGCCCGTGGCCTCGTGCATGCTTTCGAAGATGCAATCGATTCACTTCCCCAAGTACAACGGGCCCAAGACAGTCGCCGGATTCTCCTGGAATATTAAGTAGTTGTTTATTTGACCCCGTCCACCCCCGGTGCTACGATCGGTTCCACCCATGGCGCTGATACGGCCGCGTGCGACGGCGGGTCCGTTGGGCGGGCTCGTGTTGTCGCTGGTCTTTGCCGCGGTCCTGCTGCCGGTCGCGACGCTCGACTTCTGGCTGTATGACAAGATCCCGGGCCCGCACGAGCCGGCGCCGGTCACCTACCGCACCCCCGACCTCGCCCTGTTCCACAACACCGGCGTGCACGTGGGCTACGAGCGTCGGACCGTCATCGTGCCGCGCGGCACCACGCTCGACAATGCCGAAGAGCGCACGCTCCTGACCGAGTACTCGCGCGATCGGCGGCCGCCCGGTCCGGGGCTGCTCATCGGCCTTGGGCTGGCCTTCTTGCTGGCGGGCGTTCTGTACACGAGCTACCTGCGTAACTTCGGCTACCGAGGCAACCTTCTGCGCACGCAGATTGCTCTCTGCGCGACCTTGGTCGCCTTCGTCGGCATCGCCAAGACGCTCCTCATGCTGACGCCGCTGTCGGCCTATTTCGTGCCGGTGGCCGTGCTCGCGATCCCGATCGCGATCCACCTGGACCGCCAGGTGGCCTTCTCGACCACCGTGATCGCGGCGCTGCTCGTGGGCACGCTGGTGCCGTTCGACCTCACGCTGTCGACGGTGCTCCTGGTGCAGGGCTTCGCGGCCGTGCTGACCTCGCGGCGCGCGCGCCGCCGGCGCGAGATGATCCTGGCCGGGCTCGTGGGAGGCTTCGCTGCCGCCGGCACCTTCGTCGCCATCGAGTTTCTGGCCAGCGGCAGGCTGCCCTACGAAGATTGGCACGCGCTGACCGAGAGCGGCCTGTGGGGCTGCGTGGTGGGGGGCCTTAGCGGCGGCCTGGTGTCCTATCTGTTCTCGGACCTCATCGAGCTTGCGCTCGGCAACGTGCCCAAGGCCAAGCTGTACGAGCTGGCCGATCTCGAGAATCCGCTGCTCAAGCAGATCGCAAAAAATGCACCCGGCACCTGGGCGCACAGCCTGGCCATGGCGAATCTGGCCGAGATCGCCGCCAACGCGATCGGGGCCAACGCTCTGCTCACACGCGTCGGTGCCTACTACCACGACCTCGGCAAGTCGGTGCAGCCGCGCTACTACATCGAGAACCTGCACGCGGGCGATCACAGCCCGCATGAAGACATCGAGCCCGACGTGTCGGCCGATGCCATCTTTGCGCACTGCACCGAGGGCGTGAAGATGGGCCGCAAGGCCGGCCTGCCCGAGCCCATCATCGACTTCATGCACATGCATCACGGCAATGGGCTGCTCGAGTACTTCTGGGTGAAAAACCTGGAGGCGGGCAACCCCAAGCACCTGGAGGAGCGCGACTTCCGCTATCCGGGTGTGCCACCACAGACCCGCGAGACCGCGATCCTGGCCATCTGCGACGCCGTGGAGGCGGCCTCGCGGACGTTCAAACCTCCAGTCGACCAGCCCCAGATCGAGAAGCTCGTGCAGCGCATCATCTTCGGCAAGCTGCGGCTGGGGCAGTTCGATCAATCGGGGCTGACGCTGGCCGATCTGCGGCGCATCTCGGCCGCCCTGATCGACGCTCTGATGAACTCGTTCCACGCACGCATCGAGTACCAGTGGCAGCGCGACGAGCGCCAGGCCGCGCGCGAGGAGGAGATCGCGGCCCTGGCCCTGCCCGCGTCCGTGGTGCGCGTGGAGCCGCCGCCGCCGCCCGCCGTGACCACGACCGGCCCGTTGCCGGCCATGCTGCCACGCAACGATCCCACGCATCCGTTCCGGCTCGACAGCGCCGACGCGCCGCGCCCGTATCGCATCAATGGGGATGCCCCGATGTCGTCGCCGGGCCTGGTGCGAGTGCCCGTGCCCGTGCCCGCGCCCGAGCCGGAGCCGGAGCCGCACCCGGCGCCAGCGGCTGCAGATCCGAACAAGAAGACCGCACCCTGAGGCTAGCGGAAACCGGCCCCGCCGGGTGGTCGGCGGCCTGCCTCCTCGGATTCCTCCAGCTTGAGCCCCAGCACCAGCTCATAGGGAAAGAAAAACCGCTCCCCTTTGCTGGTCGTCAGCGCGACGATCTCGCGGCCGAGGTCGAAGCGCGTGATGCGCGGCACCGTGATCAGCTCGGAGCCGGCGCCCGCGAACACGGTCGCCGACGCATGCTCTTCGATCAAATAGGCGCCGCCGTCGCGGCGCACGCCCTTCTGTCCGTCGAGAATCGAGGCCAGCACGTCGGTTTTCATGATCCATAACCTACACGAGGCGGCGGCTCGGAAAAAGGGAGTGCACGCCAATTCAGCGCGGTTCCGCTCCCTCGCGCCGGGCGCGGCTCCCAGCATGCCAGCTTCGCCGAGCCGCAGCGGTCGTGGGCGGGCGGCGCGGAAGTGCGCGCGGCCTGATTACAAGCGACTCTGCTCGACGACAGGTCCGCAAGCCGGCTTTCGGTGCGGGTTTGCGGCGTGGCGATCAGGGAAACGCCCGCCCCATCTGTGCCAGCGCAGATGTGAACGGCGCGAAAAAACCGTGTGTCAATCCCTCAAATTTTTTCGCGCATGTAGTCTAAGTACACACCTCCGACTGTGAATTCCTGCGGAGAAAAAATTTTCCGAAAAAACTCGCGTTGATCGCGCGGGGTGGCTTGGCTAGATTGTCTCGCGTCGGGCGGTACGAAAGACCCGAGTTGAGCCGAGCCGAAGCCTCACGAGCTCCGGTAGGCGCGGTAAGGTCCGAAGAGGGTTCACAAGGGGCGGCGACGCTACCTGGAGCCCGAGGCGAAACCATAAGCCAGGATCTGTCGGCGCTGAATCGTGAGGACCAGGCGGCCATAAACCTCAGGAGGGGACGGCGGCCTCGAGAGAGGCAAGGCCACCACCGGGGCGAGCGAGACTCCGTAGCGCAGCCCGCAGCCGGACTGTCGGGGCAACTCGGCAGAGCGGCGGTAGGCACAAGCGCCTGGGAGGAGCGCGCGGTGATGAGCCGCGGGCATCGCAACGGGAGGGGAAAACCCTGGAGAGGAAAAAACCCAGGAGGGGCTCGACCGTCAGTGGGTGCTAACAACACCCGCCGGCGGCACGGACTCTCAAGGGGAGCAAAGCCGTGAAGTCGGCCAAAGGCACCTGCCCCATCTTCTAGGGGTGGCGGTTGGTGCGCCGTTGGTCCTGCCATTCTAGGTGGCGGGAGCGCAACCACGGAGCAACGGCACGACGGCACAGCGGCAGCGAAGAGTTGTCGCGGCTCCTTGGGAGGGGAAATCCCTGAAGGGGGAAGCCGAAGGGCGTTTGCGGGGTGAAATAAACCCGCAAGGCCGTGGGAGGAGTAAACCGCGAGGAGGGTGAGAAACCCTGAACGCGGAACCGTAACCCGGAAGATGGGACCTTCCGGGGGATAGGTGGACTCCCGCGGAACGGATACGCCGAACGGCAGCAAAGGCCCAGGAGAGGTGCTGGCACCGAGAGGTGTCCAGCGGAACCTTCGGGAGGAAACCCTGAAGGGGGACGCAACCGCAGGAGGGAACACTCGTCCGGGTCGCGCCGGACGGTATGGAGGGTGTGGGAAAACCGGGAAGCGCGAAGCCGGTGAGAAATCGCTGGTGGAAAGCGCAGGCCGGGAGCGAAGAACCCGATAAGCTTCGCTACTGCATTCTCTTAGCAAGACCCTGAAGCGGAGCGCAACCCCACGAGGGCTGGCCGACGCGGGAAACCGCGGCCCGAGCGACCGGGCAGGCCCACTCGAGGGCGCTGACAAATAAATGTTGTCGACCTCTGAAGGACAAAAGGCCCGGGGTACCGCCCGGCCTTTTTATTTTCGAGCCCCCGTTTACAGCGCCTGCTCGGGCAGCATCTCGAGCCTGCGGTAGAGCCGATCGAGAGCGGCCGTCACCCGAGCGCGCTGGGTGGCGAGATCATCGTGCTCGTCGATGGGGCCGCGCAGGCCCACCTTCATGCGCTCACCCAGCAGCCTTTTGACCTGCGCAATGCTCTCGTCCGTACCCTCGTGGAGCGCTCTCTCGACCGCATCGTGCAGCTTCCGCAGTTGATCCTTGAGTCGCATCGTTCCGCCTCCTGTCCGCGCGAGCGAGCCTAAACCGCTTCCCCGACGTGTCCAACTTTTTGAGCGGCGAGCGCAGGCGCGGGGTTTCGAGGCTTGCGAGCGCAGTGCGTACACAGAGAAGTGCGCCCGGCTCGCCCGAGCCAGGCGAGCCGCCGAGCCGCGCCGGAGCGAGCCGCGAAGGAACACAATGGCCCGGCATCCACGGGGGACGCGGAGCGGCCGCGGCACCAAAGTTCGCACTGGGACATCGGAGAGGCGAGCCGAGTGGCCGTCTGCGGGTCGGGGCACGCAGCGCTGGTGGCGGGCACCCGCAGGGTAATGACCTTGCGGCGCCTGCCCACAGGTGCGAAATCACGCAGCCCCACCGACGCTGCCCCACCCTGCCCAGGCTCTGCGCGCGTGTGGTCTGTGCCGTGCAAGACGAGAGGCGGCGCGAAGGAGTCCAGTGATGAATCTTTTCGCACGCGCAGGGCTCTTGAGCGGGCTCGTCCTGCTCACCCCGCTCGGCTGCAACCCCGGCGGCCGCCCCGACTTGTCGGCGGGAGTTCGTCACATCCTGAACAACAACATCCTGAACAACAACATCTTCAACAACAACATCCTCAACAACAATCTGCTCACCAACGACTATTTCAACTTCAGGGCCGCCCGCGCCGCCTTTTTCCAGGCGCCGGCCGTGCCCGCGAGCACGCGCACCATCAACCTGCTCTCGGTGGACGACAGCACCCACACGGTCGCCGGAACCGACATCTCGTTTTCGGGCGTCAGCACGTTCGATCTCATCAATCTCTGGACCAAGAGCGCGTTCTGCATGGGGCCGAGCGGCCAGCCCTATTCGATCCAGGTCGATGGCGTGGAGAGGAATACCACCACCGGCGCGTTCGGGCTGGCCAGCCTCGCTATCGCCGACGATGACATGGTCGATCTCTTCCTGGCCTGCACGGGCGCCCACGCCAACATCGAGAGCGTCGCCATCAGCATCAACGGCCACCACCGTGACGGATCCCAATGGACCGTCGTCACACCGACTGAAGACGAAGCCATCGCCTTTCCGCGGCCGGAGGCATTTTTCACCGCGCACCGCGACTCGTCGAGCGGGGACATCCACTGGTACATCACGCTGCGGCTGACCGACCTCGAGCAGATGTACATGAACGAGATGATGCGGTACTACACGCTGCGGGTTGATCCCAGCATCACTCCCCACCTGCTGCGCACGTGCGCGGACGCCATCCTGCGTCGGCGCACCGATCCCAGCGTCGTCATCCCGCTCGAGTGCGGGGGCGACAAGCTGATCGAGCGCAACGGCCTCTTGGTCAGGGCTTCCGGCGGCCCCAACCCCTACAGCTCGAGCGAGCATTTTTGCGAGGA